>JAFDIC010000520.1 GCA_019308525.1 Deltaproteobacteria bacterium | reverse complement strand
GGCGGCATCTTCCGAGGCAGCCACGCCCGAGGCCCTTGAGCCATACCTGAGTGCCGAGGAGATAAGAGAACAGGCCCTTGAAGACCGCCGACTCCGTGCCCTCCATGAGAGTTTCAAGGTAACAGAGGGAGAAATGTTAAAGGGCGAGCACCTGGTTGAGAGCGCAAGCGGGAAACAGTACATTGTCACTCTTCATGACCCGGAGAAGGAAAAGGGGCATTGCACCTGCCCGGATTTTCTCTCAAATCGCCTTGGGACATGCAAGCATTTGATTTTTCTATCCAACTATTTTGAGAAAAAACGGGATTTCAAAAAACGCATCGCAAAGGAGAGGTTCCCGTTTGTTGATATCTACTGGGACTCGGTCGAGGAAAAACCACGCCTGTTTTCTGAATGGCCTCTCTCCTCCCTGAACAAGGTCAACGGCCTGTTGAGGAAATGCTTCGATGAGGATGGATCCTTTACGGGCAAGGACCCTACGGATCTCTTGCCCCTGATCTCCCGTTTGAACGGTAATAAGAGAATCAGGGTCCAGGAAAACGTTTTGGGCCAGCTTCAGCGCCTCCTCCAGAATCGTCAAATGTCAGAACTCGCGCAGAACATAAGAGTTCCACCTGTTAACAGGTATCTAAAGACCAGGCTCTATCCCTACCAGGAAGAGGGCGTCAAGTTTTGTCTTTTCAAGGGCTCTGCACTCATAGGGGATGAAATGGGCCTCGGTAAGACACTTCAGGCCATTGCCCTGGCGATACTAAAGAAGGAGATCTTCGGATTCACCAAGGTCCTGGTTGTTACGCCAGCATCCCTCAAGGAACAATGGAAAAGGGAAATTGAACGTTTCTCTGATGAAAAGGCGATCGTGGTGGCAGGCTCTCCTGCACAGCGCCGGTCCATGTATTTGGATAGTGATTACTATTTCAAGATCACCAATTATGAGGCGGTATTGAGAGACGTGATGGTTCTGTCAAGGTTCAAACCCGACCTGGTGATCCTGGACGAAGCCCAGCGAATCAAGAATTTTTCCACAAAGACCGCTGATGCAGTGAAGCAGATTCCCCGCAAGCAGGCCCTGGTCCTGACCGGGACTCCCTTGGAGAACAAACTGGAGGATGTCTACTCCATCATGCAGTTCTTGGATCCCGGCATGCTTTCTCCCCTGTGGCAGTTCGCCGCCGATCATTTCATGCTGAGTCGCAAGAAGAAAGGCAAGATTCTCGGATACCGCAATCTTGATAAGCTTCGCCACAAACTAGAACCCATTGTAATACGCAGGCACAAGGAAGAAGTTCTTTCTGATCTCCCGGATGAGGTAGTCAATAATTACTATGTTGATCTCCACGACAAGCAGCGAAAGATCCATTCCGGATACATGCAGGCTCTCCTTCCCCTGTTAAACAAGAAATACCTAACGCCAATTGACGTGCGGCGTATCCAGGAACTACTGGTGCGGATGCGTATGGTCTGCAACTCCACGTACCTGATCGACCGCAGGACCAATATCTCGCCCAAACTTGACGAGCTGGTAGGTATTGTTGATGAAATGGTGGTTCAATCCGGCCGCAAGATGGTCATCTTCAGTGAATGGACCACCATGACCTTTCTCATTGCACGCCATCTCTCAGAGGCCGGAATCCCTTTTGTGGAGCTTTCAGGCAAGATACCCGTGAAGAAGCGACAGGACTTGATCGACGAATTTACCCACAACCCCGAATGCAAGGTGTTCCTTTCAACCGATGCCGGAGGAACCGGCTTGAATCTCCAGGCCGCAGACTGCGTGGTGAATTTTGAACTCCCCTGGAACCCGGCGCGGCTGAATCAACGTGTCGGCCGGGTGAACCGAATAGGACAAAAAAGCCGTTGCATCAACGTGATAAACCTGATTGCCAAGAACAGTATAGAAGAGAAGATCATGGCCGGCATACAGCTCAAAGCCGATCTGTTCAAGGGAGTCTTTGAAGGCGGTATCGACAAGGTGGAGTTCTCCCATGAAAAGCGCGTCGAGTTGCTTAACAGGCTCAGGGCCATGATGGGTGAAGAACCGCTCGTTCCCACGCGGGAAGCCTCCCCCTCCGAAGAAATACCTGAAGACACACCCCATTACCTCAATCCCGAGGTCCTGAAGAAGAGAGAGGATCTTATCGACGTGACGGCTGAGGAGGGTGGGGGAGAGAGCCTCTCCGGCCAACAGTCCCGTCTTGATGCAGGGGTGGCGCCTACGCATACGGGGGAAGGAACATCAGAGAAACAGGTCCAGGACGTTCCGCCGGAAAAGATTGAGGCCGTGCTGGATTCGGGGATGCAGTTTATCAGCGGGCTCCTGGAAATGGCGACCGGCCAGAAGATAGCCGCGACTGAGGAAGACGGTCGGATGGTAAAGGTTGACAGGAGTACGGGAGAGGTCACGCTAAAATTCAAGTTGCCTTCATTTTAGGCCGCATACTTTGCACCCCTGATTCAAAGGTCTCTTAACCTCATGCTTCTGGCCGGAATCTTACCATGGGGTAAGGTAGAGAGAAATCAAGGAGGAGGGAGATTGATGAGACTGAAAGATCGTGTGGCAATTGTTACTGGAGGAGCACAGGGAATCGGGAGGAGCTACGCTCAGCGCCTTGCTGAGGAAGGGGCCAAGGTGGTAGTGGCAGACATCCAGGATGGTGTAGC
>JAFDIC010000519.1 GCA_019308525.1 Deltaproteobacteria bacterium | reverse complement strand
ACCCCCGGTACCTCCCCTGTAGGAGCAGGTTTCACCTGCGATCTCGGACATTGGATCGCAACTAAAAGTTGCTCCTACAACAACAGGGTGGTGAATCGCTCCCCTGTAGGAGCAGGTTTTACCTGCGATCTCGGACATTGGATCGCAACTAAAAGTTGCTCCTACAGGAGGATATTGGAATCGCAACCAGGGGTTGCTCCTACAACAGGTCGACCTATTGCTGACTCTTTGATACGGGGATAGGATCTTGCTGGAATTTTTTCAAATGATAGTCAGTGGCATCGCCGTGGGGAGTTCTTACGCCCTCATGGGACTGGCCATGGTAATCATTTATAAGACCTCCGAGGTGGTCAACTTCGCCCAGGGAGAAATGGCCCTCTTGACCGTATTTCTGACTTATATGGCCCTGGAATACTATCACATCCCCTTTTACATCACCTTCCCCCTTTCACTTGTGTTCGCCATGTTCCTGGGATTCTTTCTTGAATTCGCGGTCCTGAGGAGGGCAAAAAACCCGAACGTACTTGGAATGATCATCATTACCATCGGCCTGGAGATGATCCTTATGGGTTTTGTGTCATGGAAATTTGGAGCTGATCCCAAGACCATGCCCTTCCCCGTCTCTCCCTATGAGAGTGTCGCCATGGGAGAGATCTTTGTCAGCACCCTTGAAGTGCTGACCTTTGTCGTTGCCCTCACATTGATGGCCGTGATTTTCCTGTTTCTCAGGTATTCCAAGCTCGGAGTGGCTATGAAGGCCACCCAGCAAAACAGGACAGCCGCGCGGCTCATGGGTATCAGGACAAACCGCATATTGATGCTTGCATGGGGGATATCAGCGCTGGTGGGCTGTATCGCTGGCCTCCTTATCGCCCCAACCACCATGCAGCCTTACATGATGTGGGATCCCATGCTAAAGGGCTTTGCCTCCGCAGTCATGGGAGGCATGACCTCCCTACCCGGTTCCATATTCGGGGCTTACATAATCGGCATAGTGGAGAACCTCTTCGGGGGTTATGTTTCCATAGAGTTCAAATCCGTTGTAGCCTTTGTCATAATTGTGCTCGTGCTATGTCTGAGACCAAGCGGGCTCTTCGCCCGCCACTACGTGAAAAAGGTGTAACAAACGCTTTCAACCTCTAATCAATAACGATGAAAGGAGATGACCATGAAGAAAAAACACACCGGAATCCTTGTTTCACTTGTCATTATCACTGTTGCCTTTCTGGCCCCGGGAGCAATTGCGGAGGAAGGTGTCACAGACACTGAAATCCACATAGGGCAATGGGGCCCCCAGACAGGGCCTGCGGCACCATGGGGGGCCGTGGCCCGCGGTACCGGGGTGCTCTTCAAGATGATCAACGAGGAGGGTGGAATCCATGGTCGAAAGATCGTCTATCACATGTTTGACGATGCCTACAATCCTGCCAAGACAAAGGCCGGAGTCAAAGAACTCCAGGAGAGCGTCGGCATTTTTGCCTGGGCATGCGGTGTGGGAACCGCCCCGGGCCTTTCCGTCAAGGATTACCTGATGGAGAGGAAGATCCCGTGGGTAGGTCCCGCAGCCGGATCGCTGCACTGGATATCACCCCCCCAGAAATACCTTTTCGCTGTTTACCCCCTCTACTATAGCGAAGCAAAGGCGCTCTCCAAATATGCCGTTGAAAACCTGGGCCACAGGCGCATAGCAATAGCATATCAGAACGACGACTATGGCAAGAACGGCGTGTCCGGGGCGGAAGTCGAGCTCAAGAAGCACGGCCTCAAGCTCGTGGCAAAGGTCCCCGTTGAACTGACGGACACGGACATGAAACCACATATCATGCAGCTGCGAAAATCCAAGGCTGACGCTGTGCTGCTATGGGTAAGCCCGGTCCATGCCGTGAGGCTCCTGGGAACAGGGAGAGCCATGAAGTTCAATCCCCAGTGGATGAGCACGAGCACCTGCTCTGATTTCCCCCTTATGTACAAGATCAGCAAGGGACTCTGGGAAGGAGTCATCACCACCAGTTTCGGCGAACTACCCGACTCCCGGCTGCCCCTGATGCTGAAATACAAGAGGGCCTATGAAAAATATGCGGCCAAGGGGGAGAGGTGGGGCCTGTTCTTCTATGCAGGCATAGGCTTCGTCGAACCCATGATAGAAGGTCTCATGAGGGCCGGTCGGAACCTGACCAGGGAGCGATTTGTTGAAGCAATGGAAGGGATACGCAATTTCAGGGGAATATTCGGCCGGATAGACTATGCACCCTATGATCCCAACGATCCCTATTGTAGGCAGGGACAGAAAGAGGTCTTCATCATCCAGTGCCTCAAGGGAGGAAAATACAAGAGGCTGACAGACTGGTTTGAACCGACATAAGAAGGCCATCCAGCCCGTAGAGACTGAAGGCTCTGTTCCCCTGGAGGAAGAATCGCAACTACAGGTTGCTCCTACATGTGCTGTTACTAACAGAATCGCTTATGAGCTTTCTAAGGATAGAAAACCTGTCCATTTCATTCGGAGGTCTCGAGGCCCTGGACCAAGTGAGCTTCGAGGTTCAGAGGGGCGCTATTTTCGCCATCATCGGACCCAACGGCGCGGGCAAGACAACCCTGTTCAACTGTATCAACGGCATCTATCACCCCGGCAAGGGAAAAGTCGTTTTCAAGGACAGAGAAATACAG
>JAFDIC010000518.1 GCA_019308525.1 Deltaproteobacteria bacterium | reverse complement strand
CATCAGGCCTCGCCTGAAAGGTATGGTGGGGATTCCATTGGGACGAAAACGGTCAAAGACAATGGCCTTTTTGAATAACTTGTCGAAATTGGGAGTCCGTATCCACTGGTTCCCGAAGCAGCCCATGTAGTCCTTCCTGAGACTGTCAATGGTTACGATGACAATATTCATAATCGATCCTCCAATCTATCGTGATTTGCCTCTCTGGCCTTCTCTCTATTCCTCGCTCCTGCAACAAGCACCACCCTGGCCCTCTTCACACCGACCCTGCCCCTTCCATGCCCCGATATTTAGGACGCTTTGAAAGCAATCACCTCCCTTCATGTCAGTCTACCCTGATCTATTCTCTCTCATATGACCTATGGCTTGCTCCAGGGCGCCCTGGGCCAACCCGGTCCCCTGGGCGGCCACGGTGATCCTCTCCTTGGTAAAAAGTCCAATTTCTGCGTTGCGCTTCATCTCGTTGTGATCTCTGTGTACCCCAGGTACGCCTCTCGAAGATCACGCATCCCCCGGCGGGGATCACACGAGAATCGCGCGCTCCCGACAGCAGGATTTCGCAGACTCAACTTGAATACTACCTTGAAACTCTTTACTTTGCCATCCCATTTTGAGTTTTCACGAATTCATCAATCTTGATTGGATCGCAAAAACCCTAAAGTACCGGTGAATTCGAGGCAAACTACCACTAATCAAATCGAAACACCAGGCCTGCCTATCTTGTGGCTAATTCACCCTTGACACTCAGGGTCACTTTTCCTAAGCTCCCATCTCAAAAAAGCAAGTCCTATCAGGACAGGATCAAACTTTGATATCCATGCCCTTCATGTGGAGAGCCTTGCGACCGTATTTCGTGTTTATCTCTACCAGGCACCGAGTCTCGCTGCTCGTATGAAGCTAGGCCCCGCCCCGTCGAGGCTGGTATCGAAATACCGTCATTCCTTGGTTATGCCCGCAAGGGCATGGAGTGTCGCAAGGGAGGGGTCAAAAACGGAGATCTTTCCAGTCCGGGAAAAATGGGTACTCCCTGGGGAAGAAGGAGACCCGGTCGCCCGGAAAGATGATTGATTCCCTGGGGACCGCCTTGAAATTGATCATTGCCACGTGTACCTGTTCATGAGGGATATCCAGCAAATCCAGGACTTGCCCAAGAGGTCCCGGGCGGCGGAAAGTTACTGGTATGGGATGTTGGCCAGACTTGTTAAAGTTGTTCTTTAAAGATCCGAAAAGAAATACTTGGATTTGGTCTCCCATTCCGGCATCTCCTTTCTCGGGAAGTGAATGGCCCTTTCTCAAATGGCTTTTGGAAATTTGGCCTAGTTTAGTGTAGAGTGAATTTTATCAGTGTGACCTTGACTTAGGTCAAGTGGAAGACCCTGTGCGTCATATATGATTTTCAGATTGAAGGCCGGGCGGTGGCGCAGATGCCTTCCTGCCGAGCAGGGGAAAACGGGATTCAAAATGGGGCTGGAGAACCAACTCCTTCGCTCCATAAACACGCTCACCTTAAAGATTGTAAACGGAGTTCAGCCGAGCGAAATTCCGGTTATGATCCTTAAGGTCACAGAATATTGAACATCACTCACGAGGGGAGGGATAAAAATGGTTACAAGAGGCGTGGGTGTTACCGTAACTCAGCACCTTCTTAATGAGCAACGTCAAAATCCGAAGGCCACCGGGGCCTTCACTTATCTCCTCAACGAATTGATCGTTGCCGCGAAGGTCATATCTCGGGAGGTAAACAAAGCGGGCCTGGTGGACGTTCTCGGGTACACGGGTGATATCAATGTGCAACAAGAGATGGTCCAGAAGCTGGATGTCTTTGCCAACCGGGTGATCATAGAGAGGATGCAGCATATCGGCCAGTTACGTTGCATGGGCTCAGAAGAGATAGCGGAGTTGATCGATATCCCCCCCCGGTACCCAAAAGGGAATTACATCCTCCTCTTTGATCCTCTTGACGGTTCTTCCAATATTGATGTGAACGTCAGCATTGGCACCATATTCGGCATCTACAAAACAGACACCAGGGAAACGGACGTAGATTTTCTTCTCAGCCACGCGCTCCAGCCCGGGTTCAAGCAGGTGGCTGCCGGGTATTTCATCTATGGCTCAAGCACCATTATGGTCTACACCACAGGAAACGGGGTCCATGGCTTCACCCTGTATCCGAGCGTGGGGGAATTTCTACTCTCCCACGAGAATATCCGCATCCCGGAAAAAGGAAAGACTTATAGTGTAAATGAGGGGAACTACCAGTACTGGGATGAGAAGACCAGGGCCTGTGTGGACTATTTCAAGGCCAAAGACAAGGAGACGGGGCGGCCTTACACCTCGCGCTATGTAGGAAGCCTGGTAGCGGACTTTCACCGGAACCTCTTGAAAGGGGGCATTTTCATGTATCCGGCCGACCTCAAGGACCCCAAGAAACCGACGGGCAAGTTGAGGCTGATGGTGGAGTGCAATCCTCTGGCCATGGTGGTCAAGGAAGCGGGGGGCTATGCCAGTGATGGGCATGGACCTATCCTCGAAATAAAACCCACCGAGTTGCACCAGAGAGTGCCCCTGTATATCGGCAGCAAGCAGGATGTGGAGATAGCGGAGGAGTTTATCAGCGGGCGCAGGGGCGAGTAAGGACTCCTGGACAGTTTGACCGGGTGCCCTCCTCT
>JAFDIC010000517.1 GCA_019308525.1 Deltaproteobacteria bacterium | reverse complement strand
CTTGTCCGAAACCCTCCAACCTTGAAGGCTATTGGGATTGAGTCAAGGTTCTCCTAAGATCTGGGCAAATTTTTGCTTGACAGGGAAATGAAAAATTCCTACGGTTGGACTATTTGAAACCGAGTCTTACAGTATGAGACCCAAAGGAGCAAAGCTTAATTCCATTCAGAAGGCCCTCAAGGTACTTTCTTGTTTTGTCCCTTACAACGAGGAGCTGGGCACGGTTGAGATCGCCAAAAGGCTGAGGCTTCACAAGGCAACAGTTTCTCGGATACTTCTTATCCTTGCGGAAAATGGGTACGTCAGACAGGACCCGGACACGAAAAAATTCACACTTGGACCTACCATAATAGAGCTTGGAACGGCCATTCATCTATCATTCAACAACAACTTGACAAGTATTGCAAAGCCCCACATTGACAGGCTGCGAAACGACCTGAGAGAGACCATTGTTCTTGAGGTGGTAAGGGGTAGGAGCGCGGTAATGGCTTACATAGCAGAGGGCCCAGGACCGATCAGGATAAAGGGCACTATAGGAGACATCAGGCCTGCCCATGCTGCTGCGGGCGCAAAGGCCATTCTGGCCTTCTCTCCTCCTGATATGAAGGCCAGGTTGCTTAATAGCCGTTTGGAACCTCTCACCCCCAATACTATAACTGATCCGGAATTACTCCAGAGCCAGTTGCAAGAGATCAAAAAGCAGGGATTTGCCATAGATAATGAAGAAGTCAATGTTGGAATCAACGCAGTAGGTGTACCGATATTTGACTTCCAGGGAAGACCGGTGGCTGCGGTCGTTGCAGCAGGTCTTTCGCAGGCAATAACCTGGGGCGATGAGTCACCGGTAGTAGGGATGTTGAAGGATACGGCCGAAAAGATTTCAAAACAACTCTGCTTTAAAGGGAAGCCATAATCTGGTTTTAGGGGGGCAGGAAGCAAAAAATAAAGGGGAACTCAAGGTCATCTTAGTCTTGAGCGTCTGGAGGTGAAGGAATGGCATACCCAACCGTTTATCCCAGTGGAACTACGATCTACGATCCTGATCGATGCTGGAACGGTTACACCATTTTCCAGGCAAAGGAGAGGGGTGCGGCACTTATAGATATGAACGGCGCTGTGGTTCAGTTGTGGAAGGGATTACACGGCTTTCCCAATAGGATCTTGCCCGGTGGTTACGTAATGGGGAGCACGGGGGAGAGGCCGGTCGAATTTGGATACCAAGACCAGAGAGACCTGGTGCAGCTCGATTGGGATGGGAACATTGTATGGAAATTCGAGAAATACGAATATATTGAAGATCCTGGGGAAGAGCCCAGGTGGATGGCCAGGCAGCACCATGATTTCCAAAGGCAAGGATGTCCGGTGGGTTATTATGTCCCGGGAATGGATCCTATGGTGGACAGAGGCAACACGATACTCCTGTGTCATAGGAATCTAAGAAACCCCAAGATCACTGATAAGCCCCTATTGGATGATGTTATCATCGAGGTGACATGGGACGGAGAGATAGTATGGGAGTGGGTATGCAGCGACCATTTCGATGAGTTCGGATTCAGCGAGGAGGCAAAAAACGCTCTGGCCCGCAACCCGACAATGAAGCCGCAGGGCTTCGGTGACTGGATGCATATCAATTGTGTTTCTTTGCTCGGGCCAAACAGGCTCTATGAACAGGGTGATGATAGGTTTCACCCTGATAACCTCATATGGTGTGGTCGCCAAACCAATATCACGGCCATAACGGATAAGAGAACCGGCAGGATCGTCTGGAAACTAGGCCCGCAATATGATTGTTCCCCACAACTTGTCAAGCTTGGCTGGATAATAGGACAACATCATGCTCACATGATCCCGAGAGGACTTCCAGGGGAAGGGAATGTCCTGATTTTTGATAATGGAGGATGGGCCGGGTACGGTGCACCCAATCCCGGCTCTCCCACTGGACACAATAATGCCTTGAGAGACTACTCCAGGGTCTTGGAATTGGACCCCATTAGCTTAGAGGTAGTATGGCAGTACACGCCCGTTGAAGCAGGGTTTCTTTTTCCACTGGATAGCAACAGGTTTTACAGCCCTTTCATCAGTTCGGTACAACGCCTGCCCAACGGGAACACCCTTGTTACCGAAGGCTCGGATGGACGTATTTTCGAGGTGACTGCGGATCATGAGATCGTATGGGAATACATCAGCCCCTACTGGGGAAAGAAGATGAGAATGAACATGGTGTACAGGGCCTACAGAATACCCTATGAGTGGGTTCCGCAGCTCAACAAACCCAAGGAAAGGCGTATACCTCGTATTGATTGTACTAGGTTTAGGGTCCCTGGCGCAGCGGAGATGGGAGAGAAGCGGGTTGTGGAAGTTGAAGGTGTCAGGGATTACAATCCGGAAACTCCGCTGTTCAAACCCTAGTGATCAAGGTATGCCGTGATTTTTTGCGGTGTGCCGTTGCCGTCCCGGTCTTAGGACTTGATGCAGTATGAGCAATAACAATATTAACCGACTGAAGGAGGGGAGAAAATGAAAAAAGGACTTTCCAGGTGGCCATGTTGGTGCTTCATCGTCTTTGTTTCCATCTTGACCCTTGGAACAACATCATTAGCGGCAGACAAGTATGAGCTGAGGTACGCAAGCGAATACCCTGACAAACATCCTACCGTAAAGAACGCAATC
>JAFDIC010000056.1 GCA_019308525.1 Deltaproteobacteria bacterium | reverse complement strand
GACCCCTGTCCCCACGAGAAAACTCGATTCTCAAGTCCGCCCCCCATTCATCGTCGATATGGAATTGGAGGCCAGAGCATATGGGAGCTACCGGGAAGAAGCTTCACTCAAGGCGACATCAGAAGTTGCTTCAGAACCTACGTCCCGGTCTCCCCTGCGAGAACTCTCTCTCCTGAGGGCCAGCCGACAATCAGGAGGGACGCATGTTGCGCGCCACCTGGCTCCTCTGCTGAATCTTGGCACTTCCGCTTCTCTTACATTCCGGGCAAAGGCTGGTCAGAAAGGAAAGAGGCCCGAGGCGCTGAGAAATCCAGTCCATATGGAGTTCGGCTATGTAGTACTTTCCACAGGAGGGACATTGATGCATCTTCTTGGTCGTACTGAATCTCTTGAATTTCTTGATTCTCATCACGTCTTCGATCGTCTCCACGGTTATTGCGCCCGTGGGGCAGACCCTTGCGCATGTACCGCAACCGATACAGACATCCGAAGAGATATCGTAGGGAGTCGACACGTCCTCATCGACTCCCCGGCTCACGAAACTGATGGCGCTCGCACCGATGGTCTCCTCACAAACCCTCACGCAGAGTCCGCAGAGAATGCAGGTGCTGTGATCCAGGCTGAACCGCGGTTTCTCGATCCCCATGTGCCTGGCCATCTCCTGGAGTACCTTCACATCCGGGCATCGGGCAAGAAGCAGCTCCATAACTATCTTCCTGTCCTTCAGAACCCTGTCGGAGTCGGTCTCTACATCAAGCCCCTCCTCCACCGGATAGTTACAGGAAGTGACAATCCTGGAACCCGACCTTCCCCTCTTCCTGATCTCAACGACACAGAGCCTGCAGGAGCCATAAGGGGATAGGGCATCGTGGTGACATAGGGTAGGAATCTCGATGCCGAGTTTCTTAGCCGCCTGAAGGACCGTACTGTCCTTTTCGACTTCAACCTCTCTCCCATTGATTTTCAGCCTCACCATGGCACCTTCTCCTTCTCGTCTCTGCCATCCATCCCCTTTTCGGGCCGGGGATCGATCAAGCCACTTTAATGGCCTGCTCCTTACATGTCTCAATACATATTCCACACCGGACGCACTTGCCGGGATCGATCTCGTGGGGGTTTTTCCTTTCCCCAGTAATGGCGCCCTCAGGACAGGCCTTTTTGCAGGCCCCACACCCCGTGCATCTCTCCTGGTCGATGACATACCGGATGAGAGCCTTGCAAACTCCTGCAGGGCACTTCTTGTCCCTGATATGCGCCATGTACTCATCCCGGAAATACTTGATCGTGGTGAGCAGCGGATTGGGAGCCGTCCTGCCCAGGGCGCAGAGAGAAGTGTCCTGGACGGCCCGCGCAATCTCTGAAAGAACCGCAACATCCCCTTCCTCGCCTTTTCCCTCACAAATCCGATCCAGAATCTCCAGCATTCTTTTAATCCCTTCCCGGCAGGGGACACATTTTCCACAGGATTCGTCCTTCAGGAAGTTCAAGAAATACCTGGCCACATCGACCATGCAGGTCCCTTCGTCCATCACCACCATACCGCCGCTTCCCATCATGGAACCGGCCTTGGTCAGCTCGTCGAAATCCACCGGCATGTCGATCAGGCTCTCCGGAACACATCCACCCGAAGGCCCGCCGGTTTGAACGGCTTTGAACCGCTTGCCATCTGGGATCCCTCCCCCTATGTCATAGATGATCTCCCGGAGTGAAATCCCCATGGGAACCTCCACCAACCCGGTATTGTTTATCTTACCCACCAGGGAAAATATCTTTGTCCCCTTGCTCTTTTCGGTTCCAATTTCTCGATACCATTCTGATCCTTTCTGTATGATGAGAGGTACGTTGGCCCAGGTTTCAACATTGTTCAGGTTGCTCGGCTTCCCCCATAGGCCCCGCTTGACCGTGTGGATATACTTGGCCCGGGGCCGCCCCGGTTTGCCCTCGAGGGATGCCATCAAAGCACTGGACTCCCCACACACAAAGGCTCCGCCACCCCTCGATATTCTGATATCGAACTCGAAGCCCGATGAGAGAATGTCCTCACCCAGGAAGCCATACTCCCGGGCCTGTTCAAGAGCCAGCCTTGCATTGGCCACTGCCAGGGGATACTCGTTTCGCACGTATATGAAACCCTCGCTTGCACCGATGGCATAGGCTCCGATGATCATCCCCTCGATCACACCGTGGGGATTGCCCTCCAACAGGCTCCGGTCCATGTACGCCCCCGGATCGCCTTCGTCTGCGTTACAGATCACGTACTTCGGATCTCCTTCCGCATTCCTGCATGTCTCCCACTTCACCCCTGTGGGGAATCCACCTCCTCCCCTGCCTCTCAGGCCCGACTTTTTTACTTCTCTTATGACCTCCTCAGGGGTCATTCTGCCAAGCACCTTTGCCAAGGCCCCGTATCCACCATGGGCGATGTAGTCCCCTATGTCCGTGGGATCGAGATCCAGGCTCTTGGCAAGGAGGAGTCTCTGCTGTTTCTTGTAAAAGGGAACGTCCTTCTCGTGGGTGATCCTCTCCCCAGTGGTTGGATCTTCATAGAGCAGCCTCTTGATGATTCGCTTGTTCTTTACTGTTTCGGAGAGAATCTCGGGTACGTCCTCGGGCTTCACCTTCTGGTAGAAAATCCCATCGGGGTCGAGGACCACGAGGGGCCCCCTCTCGCAGAAGCCGTGGCAACCAGTGCCCTTGGTGGTCACCTCAGCCCGAAACCCGTTCTTGCCTATCTCCCGCTCGAATGCCTTCATAACCTCTTCGGCTCCAGAGGCCCTGCAACCCGTGCCCGTACAAACCGTAATCTTTGTCTCTTTCGCCTCCTTTTCTGAAAGGAGGGATCTTCTCAATTCCTCGAGTTGCTCAGATGATTCGATCCGTCCCATGGCCTTCACCTATTCCTTTTCGTATCCCTTCAGCAAGGCACGCGCCTTCCTTGCCGTCATGTGGCCAAAATACTTCCCATCGATCACCACGATGGGTCCCAAGGCGCAGGCACCCAGACAGTTGACCGTTTCCAAGGAAAACTTCAAATCCGGAGTGGTTTGACCGGCCTTTATCCCCAGAATCCTAGACATTTCCTCCAGAATCATGGGTGCCCTCCTCACGTGGCAGGCCGTTCCCATGCATACGGTTACCAGGTGTTTCCCCCTCTGCTCCAGGCTGAAGGCCTTGAAAAAGGTGGCCAAGCTGTAAATCTGACTGAGAGGTATCTTCATCTTCTGCGATACCCTGGTGAGTGCATCGTAGGGAAGATAGTTGTACTCCGCCTGAACGTCCTGAAGAATCCCGATCACCTGAGATCTGTCGCCCTCATAGGCTTCAATGATTCGGTCCACTTTGCCGAGTTCCATTCTTCCACCTCACTTGTAGCTGATGAGATGTCTGAGCGAAATCTTCTCATTCTCTCCCTTCGATATCAGCTCTGCCGTCTTCCTCCTTGCCTCGGCCAGAGTCTCCTCAACGGGTTTCAATGAAAGGGCCCCTGTGGGGCAGATCTGTACGCAAGCCGGTTCTATGCCCTGCCGAAACCTATCGATACACATGTCGCACTTTAGAGCGACCTTCCCCTCACGATCCATCGAAATCACACCAAAGGGACACGCAAGCAGACACGACCTGCACCCGATGCAGAGGTCCTTGTTGACGATCTTGAATCCGAATTCATCGTCCACCTCGATGGCCCCGGTGGGACAGACGCTCACACACGGTGCGTTTTCGCACTGCCTGCAGAGAAGTGGCACGGGCTGAGGCCCTTGGAGATCCACATAGAGCCTCGACTCGGAAAGTAGGCTCCAGGATTTGGGGTAGACAATCGGCAGGTCTTTGGCCTCCGCGTGCTGGGCTGCACAATCCATCATGCACATCTGGCATCCGATACACCTGTCCACATCCACCGTGATGGCATACTGGACCTGGGGCTTCTGCTTCTCCAGCACCTTCATCACCGTCTCTCTGGTGATGAGCTGCCCGCCTGGGAACCTCTGCTCCCCCCGCTGCTCCCTGAAGGAAAGGGCTGTCTTTACCACCTCAGACAGCTCGTCAGGGGTGAATGGTTTCGGAATGTAGTCCGAGGCCCCCATCTTCATCGCTTCGATAGCCGTCTCCACACTCGAGTAAGCCGTAATCATGATCACAGGCGTCTTCAGCCGCTCCGATTTGATCCTCTTGAGAAGGGCCATCCCGCTGACATCGGGCATCTTCATATCTACTATGACGAGATCGAACATCTTCTCAAGGGCCTTCTTGATGCCCTCCTGGCCGGAATAGGCCAGGTCCACCTCGTACCCCTCTTCCTCGAGTATTTCCTTGCAGCTCTTGCATACCATGGGCTCGTCATCGACCACCAGGATCTCTTCCCGTCCCGCGTGCATCGCTGTCTCCGGCATATTGAATACCTCCTTTGGTGAATTCACATCCTCTGGTAAGGCAAATAGCGGGCCAGGACGAAAAAGGAGGGGGATACTTCAAAAATCATTAAATAACGGAACATTACAGACACACCCCTGGGTCCTTTTGAAGCGGGCCCACCCCCAACCGTATGGACCCCTCATACGGGGGACGAGGGGATTTTCACCGAGCAGTAAAGCCCGCCCGGTGTATGAGCGAGTAATACAGGTGTATACCCGGTCGAAAGGATCGGCGGGGAGGCAGGGAGCACCTCGGACGGGCCACCTGGAGCAACGCCACAGAGGGGGCACAGAAAGGCAGAAAAGAGCCTCCCTGAAGGGAGAAAAATGGAGTGAGTCACAAGAGGCAGCCAGGGTTCTGTCAGGACTTGGCGCTAATGCCGTGCTTTCTCATGAGGGCATGAAAATTGGGCCTAAGCATACCCACATCTTCCGCTGCCCTGGTTACGTTCCCGTTGTTTCTCCTCAGGGCATCCATCACAAAGGCGCTCTCCAGATCATCCGAGATCCTTTTGGTGATCTTCCTTCTCAGTTGTTTCAGCTCTTCTGCCGTCTTGGGGACCGTGTCGACCACCTGCTTCATCCTGTCCCCGAGAGCGCTACAGACCTGCGAGGAGGAGGCAACGGCTTCGTCACTCATGATGACCAGTCTCTCCATGACGTTCTTGAGCTCTCTCACATTACCCGGCCACCCATACTCCTCCAGTACCTCCAGAGCCTCACGGGAGAACCCTCTGATATCCTTGTGCATGGCTCTTGCAAAAGAATCAAGGAAATAGTTGGCCAACACGGCGATATCCTCCTTTCTATCCCTCAGAGGCGGCAGAAAGATACGAAATACATCGAGCCGATAGAGCAGGTCTTCCCGAAACACCTTCTCCTTGATCAGCCTTTCCAGGTCTCTGTTGGTTGCAGCAATAAACCGCACATCCACCTTCCTGCTTTTCGAGTCGCCCACCCTCTTGAATTCCTGTTCCTGGATCACTCTAAGCAACTTAGCTTGGATTTCAAGGCTGATGTTGGCAATCTCATCGAGAAAGATGGTACCCCCGTTGGCTGTTTCAAAGAGTCCCTCCTTGGATCCGGTTGCACCGGTAAAGGCACCCTTCACATAGCCGAAAAGTTCGCTCTCGATTACGTTCTGGGCAAGAGTCGCGCAGTCCACAATGACAAAAGCCTTGTCCCTTCTCTGGCTGTACCGGTGGATATCCCGTGCCACCAGTTCCTTGCCAGTGCCGCTCTCTCCCTGGATCAAGACAGTCGTATCTGTCGGGGCGACGCGCTTTATCAACTCGCAAACCTTCCTGAGTGCATCACTTTGGCCAACTATATTATCCAACTCGAATTTCCTGGTTAGTTCCTCCCTTAGGTATCTATTCTCGGTAACCAATCTCTGGTGCTCAAAGGCCTTGCCCACCACCATGCTCAGCTCATCCGGAGTAAAAGGTTTTGCTACATAATCGAAAGCACCGAGCTTCATGGAAACAACAGCCGTATCCACGGTGGCATAACCTGTGATAACGATCACGCCAGTGTTCTGATGCTCTTGCCTCAGCT
Organism: Deltaproteobacteria bacterium; assembly: GCA_019308525.1. Next base: position 7,742 of record JAFDIC010000056.1, on the reverse strand, counting down.
TCTTGAGCATCTCGATTCCGTCCATCTCCGGCATCTTGAGGTCGAGAAGAACCAGGTCGAAGCCCTCCTCTTTTAACCGTTCCAGACCGCCTTTAGGGCTCGTGAAGGTCTCCACTTCGTATCCGTCTTCCATTAATATCTCTTTGCAACTCCTGCACACGTTTTCTTCGTCATCGATGACCATTACTCTCTTTGCTATCATCGTTTACTCCACTGGCAGTTTAATGATGAATGTCGTCCCCTTGTTTACCTCGCTTTCAACATCAATCCTGCCCTTGTGCCTTTCGACGATACCATAGGCTACGGCAAGGCCAAGGCCTGTCCCTTTGCCCGCTTCCTTGGTCGTAAAAAAAGGATCGAATATATCGTTTATGTTCTCTTCTGGAATGCCTATACCTGTATCCGAAACCCGCGCCTCGACAAAGGCCCCGTCTTCCGAAACCCCGGTTGTGACCCTTAAGGTTCCGCCCTCAGGCATCGCATCCACTGCATTGATCATGATATTGACGAAAACCTCGAGCATCTGGTTCGGGTCGATGTGGATCTCGGGTAGGCATGCCAGTTCTTTCACAACGTCGATCCTGCGTTCGTTCACATACAACTGATTCTTTATGAGGGAGAAGGCGGCCTCAATTATCTGGTTGAGATTGGATAGTTCCTTTTTCGGCTCACTCTGTCTTGCGAAGTTCAACAGGTTCTTAACGATCTCCCTGCACCGTGTTGTCTCCTGGACAATGATGCCCAACCTCTCCTTTTGATCATCAGGGGCTTTTCTAAGAAGTAGAGAGCTGAAGGTCAGGACAGAGGTGAGGGGGTTGTTGATCTCATGGGCTATCCCTGCGGCGAGCCTCCCAATGGAGGAGAGTTTCTCGGAACGCATCATATGCTGTTCGGTGAGCTTCCTGATCTCTTCGTCCCTTTCCTGGAGGGACGATCCCATCACGTCGAAGGCCGTCTCGAGTTCCGAAAGCTCGTTTGCCGAACGGCTTTCCACCTTCACAGAGAAATCCCCTTGAGAGATCCTGTGGGCCACCTCAACTAGACGCTTGATGGGTCTGACCATGGCGTCAGAGAGAAAATTGGCAATTACAAGGGAGAGAACCATTCCAAAAGCCGTGATCCCGAAAAAGATGATAAGGGTCTCCTTCCTCATGTCAGCAAACTTCTGGCCCAGAACCGCTACCGAAAGCATTCCGATTATCCTGTTGCTGAAATCCCTTATCGGTTCATAGGCCGAAACGTACCAGTCATTGACGACAAAGGCTCTCCCGGCCCACCGCTCGCCCCTCTCCAAGACCCTCTCATAGACCTCCTCAGACACCCTCGTGCCTATCGCCCTTGACCCGTCGGTGTTCTCCACGTTTGTCGATATTCTGAAATCCTTCAAGAAGATAGTGGCAGTCCCCACCTGCTTTCCCCTATACTCCTCGTTGTGATAGACTATGTCCCGTATCTTATCGACAATCTGATAGTTCCTGTTCAAGATGACCCCACCGTAGAGGACTCCCGTCAAACTTCTCTTCTTGTCGAAAATCGGTGAGGCTGACATAAGGACCATTCCAGACCTTACCTCCGGTCTCTTCACAGGCTTTGCCTTCGGAGTCTCAACGAGCTTCGTTTGGCAACGCAACGCAATATCCTTCCCCTCCCTTTCCAGTTCTTCGTATGGGACGATCTCCACCGATGAGACCTGTTTTCTTGTGGACAGGACCCTTCTGATGATCCTGTTACTGGCCACACTGTCTCCAAGAGCGTTCGGGTTTCTCGCTCTGAGAAGAACTGTTCCATCTTCGTCCGTAATAGTCAGGATATCCATGTCCCATTTAACTCTCATATGTTGTAGGTATTTCAACAAAAGTTGCCTATCCCTCTCTGACAATGCTTCTTTTAGAGTATTCGCCACAGAAGAGAGATATATGACGGTACTTATTATCTCTAATCTGCTGTTCAAGATCTCTCTGGCAGCATTCAATGAATTCTTGACATGCTCCTCTGCTTGCCCGACGGTCCACTTGTTCAAGAGCAACGTGCCTACGAGTGAGGAAACAACACCAGTGATACACACAACTGCAACGAATCTTCTGATAAGTTGAGCTTTCAACGTGGTCTTCATCGATTGAATCCTCGCAGTCGATATGCTGTCGGACCGCTTCTAAAAGACGATCTTTCCTCGACTTGGATCTTCCTGTTATTCCTTCTGTGTTATTCCTTCTGCATAACCCCCTTTTTTCTTAGATGCATCTTTTTGAAAATTTTGTCAATTCCCGATCCTCACGGCCGCCGCGGTCCAACGCCGGGCAAGAAGCGTTTCCGCTCCGCTTCCTTGAAGAAGGAACCGGCCGAGTCAAGCTTGACAACTCCCCCTGCTCGGGTCTGTAAGTTGTCCATACGCCCACGTCCCGATTCGACAGGTATCCGGTAGGGGCGGGAGACAGGCGTGATTCACGGTAAAGGTCCAAGACGCTCTTTTTGACTGCCCTATCTTCGAGGAAGGAGAAGCCATGACCAGTGTGAATCCTCAAATTTTCAGAGAGTATGAAATCAGTGGGGTCGTGGGGAAGGACCTCACGCCGGAACTCGTGCGCCTCCTGGGTAGGGCTTTCGGGACCTACATGGTGGAGAGGGGCGGGAAGGATCTCGTGGTTGGGAGAGACTGCCGCCTCAGCTCAGGGGATTTTCGAGACGCCCTGGTGGAAGGCATTCTCTCAACGGGAGGCAGTGTAACGGATATCGGTGTCTGCCCCATTCCGGTCTACTACTTTTCTCTCTTTCATCTCAACAAAGACGGGGAATGATGATTACTGCCAGCCACAACCCGCCTGAATTCAACGGGTTCAAGGTTTCGGTGGGAACCCAGGCGATTTTCGGAGAAGAACTCCAGAATGTCAGATGCTGCCTCGAGGCTGGCGGTTTTACCGACGGGCGGGGTACGCTCTCCAGCTACCAAATCACGAGGCCCTATCTCGAGCACATACAGAACGGACATCTCCCTGACCAGGCCCGTCAAAGTGGTTGTTGATGGGGGGAGCGGAAACGGAACTGCGGGCCCGATTGTCTTGAGCCTCCTGAAGAGCCTGGGATGCCGGGTTCTGGAGCTTTACTGTGACATGGACGGCCGGTTCCCCCACCGCCTCCAGTGAATCCGGCTCTTTTGAAGGAATTTCGGGAGGGATGAAAAGCTCTGAGGCGCGGGATCGGGAGAAAACTCAATTCTCAAGTCTGACCCGAGGCCATGGGTTTACGCTTACGGAAATAGCCAGACATTTGGGACTCCATTACACAACAATAAGCAAGATCGTAAATCAACGTTCATGATGAGCTGATAATTCAAGACCTGACCCTAGCCCCTTCTTTCCGTTTAGACCGGACCAAACGATCTTCGGTTCCATAGGCCGTGGAGGTGGCAATACTCCAGGGCGGCATTGTCATCCTGCCCTAAAATTGCAGCAAAAACGGTTCCTGGAGCCGAACCCTGGCCAGAATAGGATAAGCTGTGGCAGGCCAAGAAAAACGAAGGAACGAGTCCACCCCCTCAGAAGCTCGAGGACTTTCCCGATCCGTTCACTGTTGCCAAGTGCCATAGTTCTGGCTCACTTGGCCAAAAGATTTTCCATCGTTGCAATGAAACCAGCACCCTGGTCGAGGAACATCTTCACCTCTTCGTCCTCAAAGACTCGAAGCGGTTGGTAATCGCCCTCGTGGCGACTGTCGAAAATCTTGTTGTAGAACTTACCCCATTTTGAATCCACGATACCCGCCCTTATGAGGTCCTTATGCAGCGCAGCCTTCACGCCCGTGTGTTTCTTGAAAGAGTGCCCTTCCTTCAGCAACACCGCTGTCAAGGCATAGAAACAGGCGTAGTAGAGATTCCTCACGGCCGTTGTATGCCTCCCTGAATCGTATTCGCTCTGAGCTGCTTCCATGGATTCACGGGCCTTTTCAATCCAGTATGTTATGAGGGCGTCCTTATTGGATTGGTCTGTACCGACCTTATCTTTCACTGGACCGCAACCCCCTCTCTGTCGATTTCCTCATGAATCGGGAGAACGGTACATATCCCCTCGTTCCAATCGAAAACCGTGTTGACAACGATGCTGATCACGACATTGTGTTTCATCTCCACATCAAAAAGCGCTTCAATTATTGCGTGCCGCATCTTCCAGTGAAGAGGCTCACTCGTCAATAGAAGCAAATCAATATCCGATTCCTCACTGCTATCCCCCCGCGCCTTTGAGCCGAAGAGTATGACCTCCCTAACCGGGAACCTTTCCTTCAGGATTCTTGTAGCTTCCCTTATGGCCTTCTTTTCATTCTCTCTAAGAGACAAATCATCTATTGACTTCATGGTATGTCTCCAATGCTTAAAGATTAGGACCATCTTATCCAGCACCCATTTTGCCTCCCTCCCCTTTGGCTCGACGGCCGAGAGGGAATTGGCCGAGGCACCGGAAGTAGAGACACCGATCCTCCTCGGCCTTGATGAGCGTCTAGAGCCCACTCGTCTGTCCCTCACCCTGAAGCACTATGGCCATGCGCAAACAATTCAGCATCACGGCCCCATGAGCTTCTATCCAATGGGCTCCGCCTTTACACTTTCCAGTCTAATTCACAAACCCGGGTTAGTCAATTCGGCTAAATACCTCACCAGGCTTAGGCACATTGGCGGCGGGAAGCTTAGCCCACACCGATGGTGACAGAAAAAGACACGATTCTTGAGTCTGAAGCTTCTCCAGTGAATCCGGCTCTTTTGAAGGAATTTCGGGAGAGATGAAAAGCTCTGAAGCCTGGGATCGGGAGAAAACTCAATTCTCAAGTCTTACCCTAGCCCCCGGATATTGAGGATTCAACCTGTTCGCCCGATCCCTCCTTGACAAGAAAGAATAATTGGGTCATACTATGTATTACTCAGCCTACGAGGTTAGTTTTGCGAATATCCGATTTTGAGTGGGATGAAGGCAATGCGTTGCATCTTCAACTGCGTCATGGGATAAGCCCAGAAGAAGCAGAAGAGGTCTTTGCCAATAAACCTCTCTTTAGAAGGACAAAAAAAGGCCACTATGCGGTTCTTGGACCAACATCCCAGGGAAGATACCTCACTATCGTCTTTGAGCTGAAGGCAAAGAGTATTGCCCGGCCCATTACCGGCTGGGATATGAGCCGGGCAGAAATTCGATATTACAAGAAACACGGGAGATAAAACATGAGAAGACAAGAAAAGAAATCCCAGGACTGGATCGATTACTACGAGCATGGAAACATACTCGTTGAGATCACCGACGAATCGGTTGACTTGAGTTTGGACAAACGTCTTCGCCAGGATATACTGTCGGGGAAACGTAAAAGGAAACTAAAGAATATCACGATCAAGATCGACCCACTCCAGATTATTGCCATCAAGAAGCTTGCCAACATGAAATCTATCCCGTACCAAACACTGATCAGACATTGGCTTGCACAGGATATTAAGAAGGAATTAGAGCGGCTAGCTGGATAGAGTTCCCAAAGACAAGACTACACGACCTTGCCAGGCCGCAACTAGGCGGTGCCCCCGCGCCCTTATGGGTGACCCCTCTTCCCCTGTCGTTTGCGACTACGCGCACGGTAGCTGAAAGACCACTGCCTTTGTGCACAAGTCTTCAAATACGCACGTGCGGCAACAGAGATGCTGCTCGAAACGCCAGATTTCGCAAAAAGCTTCGCCTTCTTGCCCGCTCCGCGGCCCGCACCGGGCTGCATTGGCAGCAGTGATTGGGCATGCCTTCGCCAAGCTCACATCGCGGTGAGCGCAGTGGTGCGGCTCCTTTGAAATAAAGAATGAGCGAGGAGAAACGGAGCGCTTTACGATCGGCCGTGGATTTGAGGTAACGCCCGCCCTGTTGCACTCGCCCCAATCATGATACGGACATTCAGGAACAGAGGGGTTTAGATGGAGGTAGTGCTTCTTATCCCCCGTAACGACGAGGAACTGGTCGCATTCGTACTCGACCACGGCAGGGGCTGCTGCGAATGCCTCCTCGTCCGCGTAGTGGTTGGAGAGTGGGAAGGGTTGGAGACCCGTGTTCAACCATTGATTCACCCGGCGAAGCAAATCCTTCGCTGCTTTTTCAGGTACTGTCAAGTTTTTTGTGTAAATTCCTTTTGAGCGATTTCTTTGAACAAGGGCAAATTGACATTCACCTTTCCGACTGGATTTGCTCTCCAGTGTAGTTCCGCTTTCAGACAGATGAAGGCCAGAAGCCTGTAGCACGCGTTCTCACCGGCAACAATCTCCATAGGCTTTGTCCTTCGCTTAAACTCCTTGTTGAGTCTTTCAATGATATTGGTCGTCCGAAGAGAGATCCATTCCTCCTGGGGGAACGAGAAAAAGGTCAAACAAGACTCCAGCGAATTGTCCAGGGTCTTTAGGGCCGAAGGGATCTCCTTTTCCCACTTCCGTTTGAACGTCGCGAAAAACTCCAAGGCTTTCTGTTTGGAGGAGGCGTAGAAGATGGAGCGCATATCGTCGGCCACCTTCTGTTTCAGCTTCTTGGGTACCTTGGCCAGCACATTCTTTGCCACATGGACCTGGCAACGCTGGACCTTGGCATGGGGGAATTCCTCCTTGAAGACCTTCTCCAAACCAACCAGGCCGTCCATGACCCCTAGGGTCACATGGGCTGCTCCAAGACCCCGACCCTTCAGATCCTTGATAAACTGCCTCCAGGAGCTTGCTGACTCCAGAGAGAAACATCAGAGACAGATCCTGCCGGATCGCATCTTCATATTGCCTGCTTCTGGGTAAGACCGATGTTCTAAACTCCCCATTGCGGTCCCTGGGGACCCGAACTCTAACATGGCCATTTGCTTTGAGGGTGAATCGACGATGATAAGCTCCGTTCCGGTAATTGATAGATCCCCTGGCCCTCTGGTAACGCTCTCGGCCCAGCATGAAGGTCAACTCCGATTCCATCAAAAGCCTCAGGTAACGGCCAACGGTCTCTCTAACATTAAGCCGCATGATTTCAAAGACTTTTCCCGGAACCTCGACGATCTCCTTGATAAACTCTCTGACTTCTGGTACGTTGATACTCAGTTCAATCATGGCGTATTCCCCTTTCTTGGTTTCTTGAGCCAACCCAGGCTCAAAAGGGAATGCGCTTTTTTTCTACCCCGAAACCGAATTTACACAAGAAATATTACACTACCACTCTCAGTATACCTCCATTGCTTTCGCACGACGCTGTCACGAGGCAGGTGTCAGCCCCTCGAGTGGTTCGTGGATGATTCCTACGACAACGCCCCGTGTGAGAGCTTCTTTGCTCCGCTCGAGTGTGAACTCGTCGACCGGCACACCTTCCGCACCCAGGCCGAGGCTTGCATGGCGGTTCTTTGGGTTCATCGACGGCTGGTACAACCCTTCCCATAGAGATCCACGACTTGACTATCTCTCCCCCCTGAATTACGAAAGGAGGTACAGACTCTCAGTTCAGACCGAAAGCCCTAACCTGTCCACTGAACCGGGGTAACTCCAATTCGGGGCGCGTGCCTGGAGTATGGGTTTACGCTTACGGAAATAGTCAGACATTTGGGACTCCATTACACAACAATAAGCAAGATCGTAAATCAACGTTCATGATGAGCTGACAATTCAAGACCTGATACTCATATAAGAGGCACCTCCTGAGCATACCGGCAAAGGGTTTTTCTGGTATGCTCAGGGAAACAAACCAGTCTCAACCCAAGGAGGTGCCTTATGGAATTGT
>JAFDIC010000055.1 GCA_019308525.1 Deltaproteobacteria bacterium | reverse complement strand
ATGTCTGCGTTGAAATGCTTCAGTTCTTCCCCCCCGACAGAAACAACCCGATCCACCCTTTCCGATATCTCTCTCAGAGTGGAATCCTCCTGGGTCCCGATGATTATGGCAACCAGGCCATGGCCCAGGTCCCTGCACAATTGGTCGGCCTTCCACAGCATCTGGTAGCTTATTTCCCTAATCTCTCCATTCCTGTGTTCTACAAGTACGAATATCTCTCCCATTTATACATTCACCCCTTTCTCCTTCATGATCCGGATGATTTCTTCTGCAATGGTTGAAGGATCTCCCTCCAGGATCTGGGCACCTTCTGTCTCAGGCGGCGGGAATATTTCTTCCAGAATTGTGCGCGGTTCAAGGTCTTCCTCCTGGATGCCAAGGTCTCCCACGGGCATGACATTCAATTCCTTCTTTGCCGCCTTTCTGATGCCCATGATTGAGACATACCTGGGTTCATTGATCCCCGTCTGTATGGTAAGGAGGGCCGGAAGTTCAATGGTTGAGATCTCGTCTGTGCCTCCTTCCAGCTCGGTCCGCGCCTTTATCTGGTTCCCGTCTGTCTCAACGCCGATTATGACAGCTCCCTGGGCAATGCCCAGGTGTTCGGCCAACATGGATCCCACTGCACCCTCGTTATTGTCATCCGCCTGGACACCTGTCAGGATGAGGTCATAGTCCATGTCCCTTATCACCCGGGCGAGAATCTTTGATATCACGAAGGCATCAAGCGGGATTTCCCCTGGATCAATCCTGAGGGCCCTGTCAGCCCCCATGGCCAAGCATCTCCTCAAAACCTCCTCGTCATCCTCGGTTCCCACAGTGATTGCGGTCACGCTGCCCCCTGTTCCCTCCTTTATCCTGATGGCCTCTTCGACTGCGTAGTTGTCCCATTCGTTGATAACATAGGTCAGCATGTCCTTTCGGATACCCTTCCCCGTGGAATCAATTTCCAGGTCGACCTCCTGGGTGAATGGGACCCTTTTCACGCAAACGATGATGTTCATACCTCCTACCTCCTCCTTGTCTTTCTATAGTCCCGTGCGATTCCTGCCCAACCATGAAATTCGCAGACTCAATCCGCCCCCCTTCTCTTGCCCTTCCTCTCGCGGATTCAGAGGGCCATTCTTGATGCAGAGTTCCGGCCCGCCCATGAATGAGTCATCATTCATTTTCCTAGCATACAAAGAACCCCCAAGTCAAACCTTTCCAGGCCTCTCTTCTTAGATAGGGAAGGAGCCTCCTTTGAGTCAATTCTCCATCAACATCCAGTGTTCCCAATGATGTGACACCATCTCTCAAAGTATTTGACATTTTCTGCTTGCATTTCAAACTCTTTGATACTATAATTTGCTCTAATTAGCTTAAATTAGATATCCTTATATGCTGCTTTGCATCCTGTTTTCGATGCATTTTGCATCCTTTGCACTCTTGGACGCGTAGTATGCGGGAGCCCTACTTTTCCTGCTCGTGTACCCAGTCGTGAGAGCAGGTAATCGGAGGAGGCACAAAGAGGCGGGAGTTCCTCATGACTCTCATGCCCATTTCTCACCTCCAGGGAGATCATGGGCACGAAATTGTGTGACGAGGAGGTAGATCATGCCGGAAGGTAATTGCCGTTTCCATGGTTCTGGAGCTCAATACTTTGGAACCGTATTCATCCATCTGTTCATCTTAAGCTTCATAACCTTTGGGATATATTCGCCGTGGGCCCTGGTGAGACTTTACAGACTTAAGGCCAACCACACGGTGATGAATGGAAAGAGGGTCAATTTCAATGGTTCGGGGGGCGACCTCTTCGTGCTTGGTCTTATCCAGGGAATTATTACCCTGGTCACATTCGGCCTATATTTCCCCTGGGCCTTTTGCGCCATATACCGGTGGCGTGCAAAAAACACCCTTGTCGACGGTAAGCCCAGCACCTTCAAGGGAAAGGGTGGTGACCTGTTTCTTCTTTACCTGATCCACCTGCTGATACTGCCTTTGATCACCCTCGGGCTTTATTCTTTCTGGGGTCTTTACAGGCTCTATGCCTGGAAAGAGGAACACATGATGTATGGCGGGGAGAGGACCTCCTTTGGAGCGAGTTTTGGCGGGTTCCTCAAGGTCTTGATCCTCAGCTACCTGTTGAACACCCTGAGCCTCAACATCCTGACACCATGGACCATGTGCATGCTGTTCAGGTGGCAAATCAACGGTCTGGCCGTAGGCGATGAGAGGGAAGTGGAACATTTCCCCCCCGTCAAAACCAACCTGTTGGTAGTGCTCATCCTGGTTATCCTCGGCCTGGCCCTGCTTGGCTTTGTTGGAATGTTTATCAAGAACCAGGTCCTTGTGATGTGGCAACTCCAATCGCAGATGGCTGCCATCCAGATGAAGGGCCGCGGTCAACCGAGGTCATACAGCATCCCCCGGGTTCAACCGCCACCAAGTGCGAAGGTTCCTGCTATCAAGCCCAGGACAAGTTCCCGCACTGGACTACCAGTCACGGCTACCCGGCCCTCGCGGATTACCGCGGACGCCAAGGGATCAAGAATAGACTTAGATTCAAAAATGAAAGAGGTCAACACCCTGATCCGTCAAAACGATAGGAACGAAGAGGCCTTTTTCAACAGGGCCTGGCTATATGCCGAGAGGGGTCAGCTTGCCGAGGCAGCCAGAGACTATTCCAGGGTTATTCGCCTCAACAGCAGGGCCGTCCACGCATACTACAACAGAGGCCTTGTGTATGTGAGGATGAAGAGGCTTGAAGAGGCGATAAGAGACTTCTCTCAGACCCTGAAACTGGACCCCAAGTATGCCGAAGCCCTTTGCAATCGAGGAAATGCCCATTTTGAACTGGGCAGACTTGACCTTGCTATCCGGGACTACAACCGGGCGTTGAAGTTAACTCCCAATGATGCGGATGTCTATTACAACAGGGCATACGCCTATCTGGCAAAGGGAGATTCACCCCACGCCATGGAGGATATTAGAAGGGCCGCCAGTCTTGGCCATAAGGAAGCTTCAGACTATCTCAGGAGATCCATTCAAAAACAGTGAGGGAAAGAGTTCTTATCATTTTTCCGGAAGCTCTTCCATGGCTTTCCTGACACGGTTTTTTAGCTCCAGGTCATCTCGGGCCAGTTTTTCGGCCTTCTTTAGGTGAAATAGGGCCTTTTCTTCGTCATTCCTATTCCTGAAGTAGATCCCGAAGTAGTAGTGGGCCTGCGCCAGCCTTCCAAGGCGGCCGTAAGAAATACCCAGGTTATAAAAGACCTCCTCCTGGTCGTACCCCATTGAATACAACTTTTTCAGCAGATCGATGGCCTTTTCATATTGCTCAAGGTTTTGGTAGGACTTGGCCAGGAGGAACATCGCCCTTGCATCCTTCCTGTCTTTCTCCATAGCCTTCAGGAACAGAGGGACCGCTTGCTCATCCTGCCCCAGGAGTTGATATTCTTCGCCGAGATAGATACTTATATTCTTTGAACCCGGTTCACCCCTCAATGCCTCTTTCAAGTGCTTTATGGCAAGGGCATGTTCATTCTTTCTCTTGTACACGAGGCCGAGTCCCAGATGGGCAAGGGTGGAACCCGGGTTTTTCTCAAGTTGCTCCCGGAAGCCTGCTTCAGCGTCTTCTGGGTCAGAGTATTTCGCCCTCAAAACGGTCTTGAAGTGGGGGAAATACTTCCTGTAAACAAAGACCTCCCTTGAACCATCCCTGGGCCTGGGGCCGCTCCTGACCATTATCTCTATGTTCGATATCCTTTCGGGCCCCAAAGGATGGGTGAGAAGATAAGGGGGGACCGAATCAGGCCCCAGCATCCGCGTACTTTGGATCTTTTTCAGAGTGGGGATCATTCCCGCTGGATCAAAGCCCGCCTCCCTCACATACTTTACCCCAAGTTGATCTGCCTGCCGTTCATCTTCTCTGCTGTAAGCCAGCCTGGCTTGGGCCCCGGCGGCCATGGTCCCGCTCATCAAGGCGGCACCCCCCTCGCCGCCCAGCAGTATTCCAGCAACAATTCCGGCTATCGTGGCAACGTTTATTATCCGGTTCTCTTCAAGCCTTTTTTGAAGATGCCTGGCTGATATATGGGCTATTTCGTGGCTGAGTACGGCAGCAAGCTCATCAGCGTTCCCCATGATGTCTATGAGGCCCGTGAAAAAGAAAATATGCCCGCCCGGCCCTGCAAAGGCATTCAAGGTCCTGTCGTTGATAATGTAAAAGTTGAAAGGGAAATATCTCGTTTCCAGAAAGCTTGCCAGGTATTTCCCCAGACCGTTGATGTATTCATTCACGAATTTATCGTCTACTACGTCAAAGTTCCTGCGGACCTCCCTGACGAACCGCTCACCCAGGGCCCGCTCCTCCTCAATGGAAAGCGGGTAGGCACTGGAAGGCTGAAGGGTTGTTGATAGTACCAGCAATACCAAGGTCTTGAAAAGAAGGGACCAACAGGCCTTGGTTTTTCCCTTAATTTTTTTCATTCACATCAATCCTAGTGGCCTCTATCCAGAAGCCCTCCAAGTCATAGTAGGCCCTCACGGGCTCGTAAAAGACATGAATGACCACGTCCCCGTAATCCATGAGAACCCAGTTACCTTCCTGTTCTCCCTCGACACCGTATGCCCTGAACCCCTCCTCCCGCATCCTCGTGCTCAGGTGCCGGCTTATGGCCTGGACCTGGGTCGTGGAGCTCCCGCTGGCGATCAGGAAGTAGTCCGTGACGGAGGTCAGCCTGCCGACCTCGATCAGGATCGGATTGATGGCCTTTCGTTCCTTCACTATTCTCAAGCACAGGAGTGCCTTGTTAAGAGCCTCCATGGTCTCTAAACAATCCTTTTTGTATGATGTATTTCCTCACTTTTTCCGGGACCAAGAAGCGGATGGACTTGTTCCTTGAGACTCTTTTCCTGATTTCCGTGCTGGATATGTCGATCAGTGTCGCCCTTTTGTAGATCACCCTGTTACCGGAAGAAACTATGAAGCTGGTTTTCTCATCACCAGGCCTGAAATCAATACCCAGGGTGGAAAGGCAGTCTCCTATTTCCTCATGGTGAAACCCGGGCCTGCTTATGACCAGGAAGTTGGCATAGTGGAAGAGATTCCCGTACTCCTTCCAGGTCCCAATTTCCAGGAAAGCATCCATCCCCACTATGAAGTACAAATCCAGATGCCCTGCATGAAGCCTGTGGAACTCCCGCAAAGTATCAATGGAGTAAGAAAGGCCCTGCCTCCGACCTTCCAGGTCCAAGGACTCCAGGAGGGGTGACTCCTCGGCTGCAATCCGCGTCATCTCCAAACGATGATGGAAGGGGGTGATCGGCTTTCCCTCCTTGTGCGGCGGCAGGGCCGCGGGTATGAGGTATACCTTTTGCAATTCAAAATCCTCTCCCACCTCTTCTGCAACACGGAGATGCCCGAGGTGGATCGGGTCAAAGGTTCCCCCGAGTATTCCCAGCTTCAGTGTGTTCTCCCTGCCCAACTGCTCCTTCTCGATCTCCAAAATGTATCCTGTTTCGGGCTCCAGTTCGACCGCCCTGTTAACGTACAGTATATCCCCCTTGAAGGGGCGGGGAGGCAGCGCGCTCTCACGTTCTCACCTGGCCGTTCCCATAGACTATGAACTTGGTGGTAGTAAGCTCTTCAAGGCCCATGGGTCCAAAGGCATGCAGTTTGGAAGTGCTTATCCCTATCTCCGCCCCGAGCCCTAGCTGATTTCCGTCGTTGAACCTCGTCGACGCGTTTACCAGGACCACGGATGAGTCCACCTCTTCGAGGAACCGTTGGGCCCGTTGATAGTCTTTGGTAATAATGGCCTCCGTGTGGTCAGAGCCGTATTTCTCTATGTGGTCCAGGGCCTCATCCACGTCCGATGTGATTTTGACCGCCAGTATGAGATCCAGGTATTCCTCCGCCCAGTCAGCCTCCTCTGCCCTTCTTGCCGACGGGACTATTTGGAGGGTCCTTTCACAACCCCTTATCTCGACACCGGCTCCCTGAAGCCTCTCGACCATGGGCGGCAGGAAATCAGCGGCGATCTGCTCATGTACGAGCATGGTCTCCATGGCATTGCACACACCCGGCCTCTGCACCTTGGCGTTGAAACAGATCTCAGAAGCCACTTCAAGGTCTGCAAACTCATCCACATAGATATGACATACACCCTTGTAATGTTTTAGCACGGGGATGCGAGAGTTTTCATTCACATAGCGAATAAGCTCTTCACCTCCCCTCGGGATAATGACATCGACATAGTCTTCGAGGCCCAGGAGAACCTTCACTGCCTCCCTGTCCGTCGTGGGGACCACCTGTATTGATTTCTCCGGCAGCCCCGCTTCTTCGAGGGCCTCCCCCATGATCCCTGCCAGGACCAGGTTTGAGTTTATTGCCTCTGAACCTCCCTTCAGAATGACCGCGTTTCCCGATTTCAGGCACAGGCTGGCGGCATCAACGGTAACATTGGGTCTTGACTCATAGATAAAACCGATCACACCCAGGGGAATTCGAACCCTGCCCACCAGGAGCCCGTTTGGTCTTCTCCACATGCGAATCACTTCACCCACCGGGTCAGGCAACGCAGCTACTTCTCTCAGACCATCGGACATGGACCTCAAGGTCTCTCCATCAAGTCTCAGTCTATCCAAGAAGGCCGACGTCACCCCTTTCTCCTGGACAAGGGACAGATCCTTGGCGTTTTCTTCACGGATCCGGTCCTGCCTTTCCAGTATTTTCCCGGCCATGAGCTCCAGGGCCCTGTCTTTCCTCTCCCTCCCCATCTTCCGCAAGACCCTTGAAGCCTGCCTCGCCCCCCGGGCCATCTCCCTTATCAGGCCGTCAACTGACATAACGCTTCTCCTCCTGGCAGCTCTTCGATCACAACAAGGTTATCCCTGTGGATCACTTCGTCCTCATGTTTGAAGCCCAGCCTGGACTCGATCTCGGAACTCTTGCACCCCATAATCTTCTCTATGTCACGTGATTGGTAGTTGACTATGCCTATGGCCACTCTCCTATCTCTGTCATCCAGGAGGACGACCGAATCTCCCACACCGAATCGTCCTCGCACCTCCTTGATTCCTGAAGGCAACAGGCTCTTTCCTCCCTTCAGAATCGCCCTTGTTGCCCCCTCGTCAATAACAATAGAGCCCTTTAGTGACCTTGTAAAGGCAATCCATTGTTTGCGGCCGCAAAGGGGAGCCTCCCGGGGCAGAAACAGGGTCCCCTCTTCTTCGGCCTGGAATATCTTCACAAGGATGTTCTTCTTGAGCCCGTTGGCTATTATCACGGGCACGCCTCCGAGAGTAACCTTCTGGGCCGCCTTTATCTTGCTGGCCATTCCTCCTGTGCCCAGAAAACCCGGGATGGAGTTCCCGTACCTGAGCACTTCCCTGTCCACCCTTTCCACCACTCTTATAATGCGCGCGTCCCTGTGGATGCGCGGGTCCTTGTCAAATAGACCATCTATGTCGGTCAGGTTTATCAGCAAGAATGATTCCGTAAGACTCGTGACCATGGCGCTGAGATTATCGTTGTCACCGAACTTGATTTCATCCACCACTACCGTGTCGTTCTCGTTGATGATCGGTATCACATCCCACGAAAGCAACGTAAGTATGGTGTTCCTGGCATTAAGATACCTCCCCCTGTGGTTTAGATCATCCCTGGTAATCAGTATCTGGGCGACTTTTTGGCCGTGTCGAGCAAAGGCCCTCTCGTAGGCCATCATAAGACTGCTTTGGCCTATGGCCGCAATGGCCTGTTGTTTGGAAATGGATTTCGGCCTTTCCCCTATTCCGAGCTTTCTGAGACCCGAGGCGATCGCCCCGGAAGAAACCAGGATGATTTCCCTTCCACCCCGCTTCAACTCGCATATATCTCTAGCCAGGTTATTGATAATCCTAGTGTTTAGTCCATTCTTGCCCGTAAGGACGCCACTGCCGACCTTGATGACAGCTCTTTTTACAGGTCTTAGAAGCTTCGCCCTTGTAAGCATTCTCCTTCCTCTTCCCTCCCGGTGAACTCTGCCTTCAGAGTTTCTTTGAGGGCCTTGAGACCTTCACCTGTCAGTGCAGATATCGCATATGTCCTTAACCCTATATCTCCCAGGGCCTCTTGGAGCCTGTCGAGATCCCTGTGATCCCTCCCCTGGACATCTATCTTGTTAAGCAGGACTATTTGCTCCTTCTCGGCCAAGGATCGATCATATGCTTCAAGCTCGCCTGTCACAATTCGGAAATCCTCAAGAACCTCTCCTCGGGGTTCGTACGTGGCATCCAGGACGTGTAATAGGAGCTTTGTCCTTTCAATATGCTTCAAGAAACGGTTACCCAGGCCCCGCCCGGTGCTCGCCCCGTCGATCAATCCAGGCATATCGGCCATCGTAAGGGACGTTCCGTCTTTGAAACGAATGATTCCGAGAACGGGATTCAAGGTAGTAAAAGGGTATTTATCGATCTTGGGACGCGCATTTGTGAGGCGGGATATCAAGGTGGACTTACCCGTGTTCGGCAAACCGATGATACCTATGTCTGCGAGAAATCTCAGGGAAAGTCTCAATCTTTTCTCGGTTCCCGGTAAGCCGGGTTGGGCGAAACGCGGTGCCCTGTTGGTGGACGTTACAAAGTGTCGATTTCCTTTTCCCCCCTTTCCGCCTTCCAGGACCAGGATCTCCTGGTCTTCCCTGAGAAGGTCGCCCAGTTCCTCCCCGGACTCATTGTCGTACACGGTCGTTCCGACGGGAACCTCAATGATCACGTCATCGCCGTTTCTCCCTGTCCGGTTTTCACCCCTTCCGGGCCTTCCATTCTCTGCACTGAAGACCTGCCGGGCAAGGAAATGAGAAAGGCTGGCTTTCCCTTGCGTGGCCCTGATGATAACGTTCCCGCCCTTTCCCCCGTCTCCACCGTCAGGGCCTCCCCTGGGAAGGCGCCTTTTTCTTAGAAAGCTTACGCAGCCCCGCCCCCCGTCACCGGATCTTGCAATTATGACGGCCTCGTCAACAAGTCTCATCTTCCCACGCGGGAGCCGGGAAATGCTCTCTCAGACTATTACTCAGCGTATACACTGACCCTTTTTCTTGTCTTACCCAACCTTTCAAAGGCCACCACGCCGTCGATCTTGGCAAAGAGTGTATAATCCCTTCCCACCCCGACGTTCTCACCGGGGTGTATCTTGGTTCCCCTCTGGCGGACAAGAATGCTGCCGCCCTTTACCCTTTGCCCTGCAAAGCGCTTTACACCATATCTCTTTCCGGCGCTGTCTCTACCGTTTCTGGAGCTTCCCCCTGCCTTTTTGTGTGCCATGACATTTACCCTTCCACAGATACTTCGATCCTGCTCTCTATTCCTGTCCTATCCGGTTTCAATACCCTCTATTCTAACCAGGCAATATTGCTGTCGGTGCCCCCTGGTACGACGATACCCCTTTCTCCTCTTGTACTTGAACACCATAACCTTTCGGGCCTTTCCCCGGGCAGTGAGCCTCCCCGTAACCGTAACGCCCTCCAGGTAAGGCTTCCCTGCCTCCACTTTCTCGCCGTTCGATGTGAGCAATACCCTGTCGAATGTCACCCTATCACCTGGCGAACCCTCTATCTTCTCTATCCTGATTTCATCGCCCGGGCTGACGCGATACTGTTTCCCCCCGCTCTGAATTATTGCGTACATCCTATTGTCTCCCGTAACTCCAAGGTATTTACCCCCATGGGGATTTGCTGTTTTCGTCCCTGTATGAAACTTGAATCACTGCAAATTTTCATTATATGGCCCCATATGGGGCTAGTCAAACAATTTTTCTTACAATCAAATCACGGCCTCGCCCTCGGGGCTCGGCTCAAATCAAACCATCTGGCCAGCCCTGGAATCCATTCACCTTACCCTTTGCCAAGATCGCTTTCTGTTTCGGCCCGGGCCACCGTATCCCGGAAAAACTCTCCTTCATGCGGTTCGGCTCTTGGCGAGCTCCAGGAAATTCCGGCAAAGACCCAAAGGCGAAAAAAGTGCCCCCGGCAGGACTCGAACCTGCGGCACCCAGATTAGGAATCTGGTGCTCTATCCACCTGAGCTACGGGGGCATTTGCCTGTATCAGATCTTCGGCCCGCTTCCTTTTCGACAAAGGAAAACGCGCTCTTCATCGTTTATCAAATTTGTCCGGTTTGGTCAATCTCTTTCAAGGCTTGTCGCAGAATAGTCCCTGTTGATCCATCACGCTGAAGCCCATTGCGCTTAGACCTCCTTTGAAAACCAATACGAGGAGCATGACTTCATGGTCAAGACACTATTCCCTGTACCCTGCCCCGGCGAGCGAAGTTTTG
This sequence comes from Deltaproteobacteria bacterium, assembly GCA_019308525.1. Next base: position 3,448 of record JAFDIC010000055.1, on the reverse strand, counting down.
CCTTGACATCGGGCTGGAAAAGCCCCTAGAAAACGGGGTAAAGGCCAAAATGACAAGAACAGCCGGGGGGCCGGCTACCGGACCAGTGCCGGCTGGAGAATCAATTGGGATCGTGCTGATGCAGGAAACAGTATCGGATATCTTGATTATAGGAGGAGGAGCAGCCGGCTGTTTCGCGGCTATCAAGGCCAAGCAGGCCGGGGCCTCGGAAGTGCTGATTGTTGACAAGGGGTACGTGGGAATGACGGGTTGCAGCAAGTTTGCCGCCGGCTCTTTCAAATGCTTTATTCCCGGAGAAGATGACTTCGACCTCTGGTTCAGCAAGGCAGTGGAGGAGGGATACTATATCAATGACCAGGTCTGGACAAGGATTCACCTGGAGGACGTATTTGAAAGGGCAAAGGAATTGGAGGACTGGGGTCTAAGGTTTTTGAAAGACCGCAACGGCCGTTACCAGAGACTCGAAGGCCAGGGCTCTTCAAGCCAGAGGCCCATTAAGACCATGATGTTCCAGGGTCCCGAGTTGATGGATGTCCTTCGGGCTGCCGCCAAAAGGCATTCTGTTCGGATTATGGATAGAACCATGGTGACTCACCTCTTGCACCACGAGAAAGACAGGGGCCTGGTTGCTGGCGCACTTGGCTTTGACCTGAAGACCGGAAGGAAAAGACTATTCAAGGCCAAGGCAGTAATTCTCTGCACTGGCGCACAGGCCTATAAATCCCACTATGCATACCAAAAGATGGTTACAGGGGATGGGCACGTAATGGGGTTGCGTGCCGGAGCCCTCATAAAGAACTACGAGTTCACCTGCCACCATCTTTCCTGCGCTGAGTTTGATACGACAGGCATGAACGTTTTGCAGGGAATCGGGGCCAGATTCATCAACTCCAGGGGCGAGCAGTACATGAGAAAATATGACCCGGAGTATGGAGACCATGCCTCAATGAACCGCCTATCCGCTGCAATGGCATGCGAGGTGAGGCTGGGAAATGGCCCCCTGTATTTTGACTTCAGTCTCCTTGACACCGAAGCGCTCTCCTATTTCAGAAAGACCCTTCCTATCATGTACAAGGCCTTCGAGAGGGCCGGATACATAAGGGGAGGAAGAATAAGAGAAAGACTGGAGTGGGTCTCAGTCAATATGGGCAACGTGGGCTATGGCGGTGGCCTGGATATCACCACCAATTGCGAAACAAGCCTGAGAGGTCTTTATGCGGCTGGAGATGCCACTTGCGGACCCGCTTCCGGAGTGGAAGGCTTCAGCGCTTATGCCATTCCCTTTGCAGTGACCTCGGGAGCCAGGAGTGGTTTGGCCGCTTCCGAGTACATCAAGGAAATTGAGACTCTGCCCGTGGACCAAGAAGAGCTTGAAACCTATGTTCACGAAGTCCTGGCCCCGTTGAAGAGAAGGGACGGGGTGGAACCGGACTATGTGGTGTTGAGGGTCCAGGAGACTATCTTCCCCATGGACATATACCTGTTGAGGGATGGCAGGCGATTGGAGCAGGCACTGGACCAGATTTGCCGGTTGCGTGATGACGTCGTCCCTGGTATAAAGGCCTATGACCCCCACTACTTGAGAATGGCCATAGAAGCCTCCAACATGGTAGCCTGTGCTGAGTTGTTCCTGAGGGCTGCCATAGCCAGGACTGAAAGCCGGGGATCTCACCTGAGGGAAGATTTCCCGAATACGGACAATATCAACTGGATCAAATGGGTTGTGCTCCAGCAGGAAGATGGTAGAATCAGGGTCTCGACAGAGCCCATTCCCGTGGAGAAGTGTCCATCCAGACCGGAGAGGAAAATCGAACCCCACCCCATTGCCCGCGTGATGGGGTGGACGTGAATGATCCCCATGCGGGAGGAAGAGTGGTGGGTGTCAGCTGGATTGACCAGGAGCTTTGCAATGGTTGCGGAAGGTGCGAGCTTATCTGCCCCCAAGACGTGCTGAGACGGGACAGAAAAAGGAAAAAGGCGTTCATAAAGTACCTGAGGGACTGCCAGAGCTGCTTCCTTTGTGAACTTGAATGCCCTCGCAAAGCAATCTTCGTCACGCCCTATCGAGAGCGAAGGGCAGTGATGCCGTGGTAAGAAGTGCGAGAAAGGAATAGGCTGGAACCTCTTGGGTGATGAGGACCGATGGACTCGTGAAAAGTCCAGAGCACGCCCTGATGGGAACTGGATTCTTTACGAAGCCATCAAACCCAAGTTCAACCTTAAACCATTAACAGGAGGGAAGCGATGAAAAAAAGGCGCATAGTATTGGTTACCCTGATTGCAGTCCTTATGATCACGGGTGTTTCCTGGGCAAAAACCGTGAACCTCTCTCTTTCCACGGGCTCCATGGGGGGCGGATTCTACGCTATTGGCGGGGGTATGGCCGAATACATCACAAAACATGTACCAGGTGTCCGATGTACTGCAATAACCTCCGGCGGTGTTGACGAGAATATCAACCGCCTGGATACGGGGAAGGCGGACATAGCTCTGGTGAGTACCGGTGATTCCCAGGCCGCCTTCAGGGGTATGCCTCCCTACAAGAAAAGATTCGACAAGATGAGGGGCATGGGGATCCTCTTTGCCAACTGGGGTGAACCTTACACCCTGAAAAAGACGGGCATCAAATATTACACTGACTTGAAAGGCAAGACGGTGTGCGCCGGGGGCCCAGGCGGATCAATGCACAAACTTTTCTTTGACTGGGTCAGGATACACGGGCTGAATCCTGAAAAAGACATGAAGATCGTCTTTCTCCCGGCAAGAGCTGCTGTTGATGCCCTAAAGACCGGACAGATCGACGCTGCGATGCAAATTGCCGCTATCCCCACACCGGACATCACAGAGCTTTCCCTTACACATGATGTTGAGATCATCCGCTTTGCGCCCGGGTACAGGGAAAAACTCATCAAGAAGATGCCAAAATACCTCCCCATGGTCATCCCCGCCGGCACCTACCGGGGAATAGACGAGGATATCGAGACCGTGGGCATGGCTGCCCTGTGGGCATGCAGGGCGGACCTGCCCGAGGACCTGGTCTACAAAATCACGAAATCCATGTATAGCCCGGAAGGGCTGGCCTATCTCGCAAAGGTTCACCCCGCAGGAAAGGGCATCAAGCTGGAGAACGCAGCAAAATGGGCGCCTATTCCCTTTCACCCGGGGGCGGCGCGCTTTTTTAGAGAAGTTGGATTACTGAAGTAACTCACCCCGTGCCGGGCAGGGCGGCGGTAGCCTTAGGGAGCCCTGTCCGGCAAAACAATTATTGGCAAAGATCTCCTAACGCCTCCCGATACACTCCAATGCCGTCAGTAGGCTGGGCTCCAACCGCTGGGAGGTCTCTTTTGCTGGTGCCCGGGCTATGGGAAGGGCCCGTGCCAATGGAGGATCATGGGAACACAAACTCCCGGAAAGGGTCGTGACCCGGAGAAGAATAACGCCCAAGGTG
>JAFDIC010000516.1 GCA_019308525.1 Deltaproteobacteria bacterium | reverse complement strand
TGAAGGTGCCATATTCTGCATGGAGGCCTCCACCGGAAGGGTACGCGCCATGGTGGGTGGGAAGGACTTTCATAAGAGTCAATTCAACAGAGCTATCCAAGCCAAGCGTCAGCCAGGCTCTGCTTTCAAGCCAATCATATATGCCGCGGCCATTGACTGGGGGATGAATCCCTCCACCGTGATCCTGGACGCCCCCTACATTTCCAGTATGAAGCCCGGGGAAGAACTGTGGAGACCCAAGAACTATAAGAAGAAATTCTTTGGCCCCACCTTGCTCCGAACGGGGTTGATCATGTCCCGTAACGTCATCACAGTAAAGATACTCAACACAATAGGGGTTGACTATGTAATCCGTTACGCGAGGCGGATGGGCATAGAGGCCGATCTCAACGAGGATCTCTCCCTGGCCCTCGGATCATCGGGCATGTCTCTCTCGGAGCTGACAAAGACCTACGCCGTATTCGCCAACGGAGGAATGACGGTAGAGCCTATATTCATCAATAAGATCGAGGACCGAGACGGCAGGGTGATCGAGGAAAACCAGCCCCTGCTCGGAGAGGCTATATCTCAGGAGACGGCCTTTGTCATGACAGACCTGCTCAGAGCCGCCGTCCGGGAGGGGACCGGCTGGAGGATCAGGGCCTTGAAGAGGCCCGCTGCCGGCAAGACCGGGACCACTAACGACCTGAGGGACGCCTGGTTTATGGGATACACTCCAGGGCTCGTTACCGGAGTTTGGGTGGGATATGATGACCGGAGGCCCATGGGCAAAGGTGAGACAGGATCGAGGGCAGCAAGCCCCATATGGCTGTATTTCATGAAGGAAGTATTGAAGGGCAAGGCGGTTGAAGATTTCTCTGCTCCGGAAGGCGTGGTATTTGCAAAGATTGATTCTAAAACCGGTCTCCTCGCCAGCCCGTACTCAGAGAAGACCGTGTTTCAGGCATTCAAAAAGGGGGACGAAACAAGAGAGTATACCCCAAGACCCAGGACGGCGAAAACAGGGCATTTTTCGCAGTTTGACATGGATTTCCCCCGGTAATTGCAGTATGTGCGCGGCGCCAGGCTTCCGCTGGGGCGATTCTTAATGGTACTATTGGTAAAGCCAGTCCTGATCCCCTGTCTTATCTTCGTAAATGGGAAGCTTCACGACCAGTGTGGTCGTCTTTTTGCCCGTGCGGATCTTTATCTTGCCCTTCAGGAGCCGAATAATTCGGTGGGTTATGTAAAGACCCCTTCCACGACCTTCCCCTTCCAGGAGCCTCAGCCGCTCTTCTTCAGAGATGTGGCCCGTGTTGCTGATCTCGGCGCAGGCCCACTTGCCGTCCCGGTAAGTACGTATGGAGAGATCTCCGCCTTTTAGAGGAATGGCATTGGTGGCATTGTTCAGAAGGTTGTCGAGTATCCGTTCGAGGTGCAAGGGATAGCAATACACATAAAGGGGATCCTGGAAGGGGCCTTCCGTGAGTCGGACGTTCTGTTTCAGGAGTTGGCTGATTGCCTCCTTGTTTATCTCAAAACGTTTCTTAAGGACTTCTGTAAGATTTACTACCTGCTCCTTACCTACCTCGTAAAGGCTCAAGGCCATTTCTTGAAGACGGCTGGTCTCTTCCAGGAGAATTTCCACATACTTCTTAATCTTGGTGTCTTCCTCGATGGATTTCTCCATTTCAAGGAGGTCCTTCAGCCGTCGCGCAAACCCGGCAGTGGCAATTGCCGGGTTCTTGAAGTCATGGAGGATATCGTCCAGTTGTTCCATTCTTTGGGCCTTCATGAGCTCCCTGCCGAGGAAGAGAAAGATTTCAATCTCCTCTTCCGTGTACCTTTGTCTCTGGTCCAGGGCATCAAAGGTCAGGAAGTGGGTAATCTCATCGCCCACGTTCAGGGGAACATAAAGGATGGAATTTACAAAACGCTCCGCCGCGGACTTCTTCACGACATCTGATACAAGTTCACTCTTTTGGGGGTCTACGACCAGGAGGTATGACTGTGTAATGACCTCGTAGGGGGTCTCTTTTACGTCCTGTCTGCGGTTGAGGATAACCTCGAAGGCAGGCTCGCTCGCCACGGGGAATCTCTTGCCTATGCTGTGATAGGCGGTCGGGTATCCGGCCTCAAGGATCACGTACTCCATATCATCGGAGACAGAGAAAAGCGCGCAGCTTTGAACATTGATTATGTCGGCAAGTTCAGGGATAACCCGGTTGAAGATTTCCTTCATCTTCACCCCTTCTCTTGCCCCAAGCTTCAGGAAGATGTTCCTGACGATTGCTTCCTTCTTTTCGTTGGCCCGGTGCATGTCCAGAATCTTCTTCCTGGCGATAACGAAGCTCAGTCTCCTGGCCATCAGTTCCGCGACCTGCACTTCTATGGGGCTGAACTTACGGTCCTTTTCCTCATAGTATACCTGTATGACCCCAACCCTGTCCCGCTCGTGGGGTGCAAAGCTGGTAATTGTCAGGGGGATCGCCATGACAGAAAAGGTCCCTTTCCTCTCTATCACTGCCTTGTCGTGATAGAGTTCCTCTTTCAAAATATTAGGCACCAAATACGTTTGACGGGATTCTACGACTTTTCCTGCAACACTCTCTTCAAGGGGGATGTATGTTTCCCTGTCTTCCTCATGGAAAGGGAAGGAGCCGTAAGAAAGCATCTGGCCTGTTTCAGGGTCGTATATGCGCACCGAGGCCGAAT
>JAFDIC010000515.1 GCA_019308525.1 Deltaproteobacteria bacterium | reverse complement strand
AAACAGCGATACAGCAAGTTGAAGCAAAACCTGAAAAGTCCCCTCTTTATTCGCATTCCCCTTTTCGATCCCGAGCCGGTCCTTAAGCGTTTCCAGCGGGTGGCCCGTCCTTTCTTCGGTTGGGCGGGTGGTATTGTCTGGCTCTTGGTGGTGGGGTGGGCGGTCCTCCAGGTTGGAATTCACTGGTCTGAATTGACACAGGATATTACGGACAGGATTCTTTCTCCGGGTAATTTGGTGATCCTCTGGCTGACCTTTCCGTTGCTCAAGGCATTCCACGAGTTTGGTCATGGCTTTGCCGTAAAGGTAAAGGGTGGCGAGGTTCACGAGATGGGAATCATGTTTCTGGTCTTTACGCCGATTCCCTATGTAGACGCGTCGGCAGCCTCCGCTTTTCAAGAGAAAAGGGAGCGGGTGCTGGTGGGGGCAGCCGGGATGGCGGTTGAGGTCTTCATGGGGGCGGTAGCCCTTGCCCTGTGGCTTAATATGGAAGCAGGCACTTTGAAGTCGGTGGCCTACAACGTGATCTTTCTTGCCGGCGTTTCCTCTGTGCTCTTCAACGGTAATCCCCTCCTTCGCTATGATGCCTACTACATTCTTTCAGACCTGCTGGAGATACCCAACCTGGCCCCGAGGGGGCTCAAGTACCTTTCGTATCTCGTTCAGAAATACCTGTTTCGCATCAAGGATCAGGAACCGCCTGTTTCCACTCCGGGTGAACGGATCTGGTTTGTCATTTACACCGTCACCTCATGGACCTACAGGATATTCATCTATACGGCAATCATCCTTTTCGTGGCGAGCAAGTTCTTCTTCATCGGCGTGCTGTTCGCCTGCTGGGGCTTTGCGAATCTCTTTGTCTGGCCCGGCATCAAGGGGGTCAAGTTCCTTCTTTCCTCGCCGAAACTCAGGAGGAAGAGGGTCCAGGCCCTAATGATTACAGCATCCGCCCTCGCGCTGGTCGGCTTTCTTGTAGTGGTCGTGCCGGTGCCTTTGAGTACGATCGCGGAAGGGGTGTTATGGATACCGGAGGAGTCATTCGTACGGGCCAAGACAGAGGGCTTTGTGGAACAATGCATTGTTGCGCCGGGGAGACCGGTGGAGAAAGGTGTCCCGCTTGTCCAGTGCAGTGATCCATTGATAGCGGGCCGCATCAGGGTCCTGGAAGCTCGCTTGAAGGAGTTGGAGGCCACCTACGACCTTCAAGCCACGTCGGACAGGGTGAAGGCCGAAATAACGAAGGATCAGATCAACAGGACAAAGGCCGAACTCGATGATATGCGTTCCCGAGCCGGGGATCTCGTAATCCGCAGTGAGGCCAGTGGCCTGTTCGTGGTTCCCATGGCGGAGGATATGCCCGGTAGGTGGGTGAAAAGGGGTGATCTCATTGGATATGTGCTCGATCCTTCCAGGACAACGGTTCGCGTTGTCGTTGATCAAGCCGACATAGATTTCATCAGACTTAGGACCCTGGGCGTTAGTGTGCGATTTGCCCACAATATCTCCAGGGTCCTGCCGGCAAGAATAGAACGTGAGGTACCGGCTGCCACTGACAGGCTCCCGGGGCAGGCGCTGACAAAGGAAGGCGGGGGAAGGATTGCGATCGACCCTCGAGACAGGCTTGGAACCACGGCCTTCAAGAAAGTGTTTCTCTTCGACGTGGGAGTTCCATCCTATGAGGGTTTGCCAAATGTGGGCGAAAGGGTCTACGTGCGTTTCGATCACGGCGAAGAGCCGCTCGTGTCGCGGTGGTACAGGAAGATAAGGCGGCTGTTCTTGAGAAGGCTAAATGTCTAATAGTGTTTCTGTCCATGCAATGACGGGCATTGGGCTTTACCCGGAGAAGGAGGAGCCCAGGCTCGGGAAGTTAGACCAGCTTGCAGCAAGCGTTGGGGGAATCTTTGCTCCATGGCTTCGACCCAGCGCGAAGCGTTTTAGCCGAATTGTTCAAGTGGTGCATGCCTGTGGCAAGGAACTTGAAGCGTTGAGCGATGGGGAGATCCTGGAGAGAAGTAAAGCTTTGAGGCCGCTCTTGAGAAGCCAGGGGTTCCGGATAGATCTCGTAGGGAAGAGCTTTGCGCTTGTCAAGGAAGTTGCAAGACGTACCCTGGGCATGCCCCATTTTGACGTCCAGCTGATAGGGGGCTGGGTGATCTTGAACGGCATGGTGGCGGAGATGGAGACCGGGGAAGGCAAGACCCTGGCTGCGACCCTGCCTGCCTGCACTGCTGCGCTGGCAGGTGTTCCTGTCCACATAATAACAGTCAACGATTACCTTGCTCAAAGAGACACGGAATGGATGGCCCCAATATATCGAAGCCTCGGCATCACTGTGGGTACCGTCGTTCATGGGATGGATCCGGCGGCAAAACGCCGGGCATACAGATGCGATGTCACCTATTGCACGAACAAGGAGTTGGCATTTGATTACCTGAGGGATCGTATCGTGCTCTGGGACAGGCCAAGCCCCCTTCGGTTACAGCTTGAAAAGCTCTATGGAGAGGGGTCCAGGGTGAACCAGTTGTTGATGAGGGGGCTTCATTTCGGGATCGTTGATGAGGCCGACAGCGTCTTGATTGACGAGGCAAGAACCCCACTCATCATATCTTCTGGAGGGGAGGGGGTCCATGATCCTCGCATTTACGTGTGTGCCATGAATTTGGCCAGGGAGCTGGTCGAAAAGCAGGACTCCCT
>JAFDIC010000514.1 GCA_019308525.1 Deltaproteobacteria bacterium | reverse complement strand
GAAACGCACAATATCAGCAGCATCAAACAGGGGTTCCTTTTCAGTTAGAATCCAGTCGGTTTTTTCTGCTTTCTCCCATTTCTCTTCGTCACTCAAGGCGTTCCACTCTTCCCAAAAGTTTTTCTTATATGACCTTTCCGTCAAACGCGGTTTTGGAGCCGCCTCCCATCGGAAGTTCGGGTCCTCCTTGAAGTATTTTTCGAGCAAAGGTCTGTAGCAAAGATACTCGAACCACCGGCTGCGGAAAGACATGGTTGCCTCCAGGATCTCATTGCCCACTGTGAGCAGCAAGTCCCGGGGGGGCATACAGCCAAACATCGAGTCCTGTTTCCAGTCAGGAGTCTGAACAGACTGGCTGAAATCCAGCGGCGTTGGCCGATCAACCCGGATTCCTCTGCTTTCGAGGATTTTCACAAAACCATCTAGCTGCGCATTGGCCTTCTCTTCCATTTCCTTTGGTAAAGGCCCATAGGTCCCTAGGGGGAACCCATGGTCCGGCCAGGAGCGTTGAACAGCAATCTCAGGAGCCTGAACCATAGTACCATCGGCACGGCCGACTATAACATGTTTTAGCGGATCCCATTCATTCCATGAATTAACCGTTATGTTCTCAGCACTCTCCTTCATTCTTACCTCCTATCTTTTTTGCTAAGTGAAGAATCTAAAAGGTTCCAGGTTTCCATCATTATCAAATACCATGGATTGAACCTTAGTAATTGCTTCCAAGTCTTTTCTTCCTGAGAGTTCCGACTCGTAGGCCTGGGAAACTTCAACCTCACCCAGTTCTAAGGTGTTCCTAATCCTGATAATTCTTGCCTTCTCTGGCGGGACCAGTCCGATAGTCTTGATGGCAGCTCCTATGGCTTCCCTATCATTTTCCAAAGTCAGTGGAATTCTCGCATGCTCCGGTTCCGCACCGGCCATGGCGTTCACATACAAAGCCTCTAAATCAATTTTGTCTACCAGACGTTTAGTGACAAAATCAGCAATTCCCACGCCGTCTGCATTCCCCTCCGTTTTGGCCGTCAAGTCACATACTACAATCCGCTTAACTCTGGGACGATCTGGTTCCTGTGCAACCAAAGGCATCATAATTCTGCCTACCACCTTTGTATCGAAACCACTGCCACTAATATCTTTGCCCATCTCATCAATAATCAAAACATCCACTTCATCAAAAGGAAGCCCGGGTGATAACCTCTTTGCCTTCTTGAGTAGAGCCTTTTCTTTTTCCTCTATTTCCTCAGGTGCCAGCACACGGATTTCGGCGGTCTGTGAGTATCCATTTTCAACGACCCCAATTCCGAACAGGATCTTCCCTGTTTCCATAATCTTATGCGCCACAGTCAGTATAACCCGCGGATACCCGTACGTCATAAAAGCCTTGTGGTACAGGGTCGCTCCTTTTTCTTTTCCAAGTCCCACGGCCATCATTTTTAAAAGCCCGCTTTCAAACTCATGCGTAAATTCAGTGTGCGATTTTATTCGGTTAATAAGGACTATGTGATCGGCTTTGAATGCCATACTGTCGATAAACACCGGTACTCCGTCTTCTGTTTCCCCCAAGTGTGTCACCTCAAGTGAACTCAGGAGCGGGGCTCCCATCGCGCTTTCTGTGATGCCATAGTTTTCCAGTAATCTTTTCTGCCCTTCTGATGTCGCTCCACCGTGACTCCCCATGGCAGGGACAAGAAAAGGATCGAGGCCCAAGCCAGTAAGTAAACGGACCGTCTCCTTTACAATCGTACTATAGTTTGCGATTCCCCTGCTGCTGCAGGCCACCGCTACGGATTCCCCTCTTTCAACTTTTTTCCACAGCTCTAGTTCCCTCACCTGGCTAGTAATTTCGCGAGAGATATCCCTTACCACAGGGGTATCGAAACGCTGACGAATTCGAATCATTTTAGGGAAATTCACTGTATCCATCCCCATCGTAAACTCATGTTCTTCCATACATCATGCGGTTATTCCTGATAAGCGGGCCGCCACAAAATACGCAGAAAAAAGAGTACAGAGCATTCATATTTGTTCTTGACAGCCTTTTCCAGTTGGCTTCTTGGTTTGCTTGATACGGTACTGGTGAAAACCTCAAAACAGGCAATTGTCAATTGTCAACAATTTACAAACTGCATAATTTTATTGTCAAGTTTTTTTGTCTCTCTATGACCAAAAATTGAAATAGGATCCAAAGTTGGAAATGGAGAAGGACGTGTGGCCAATAGAAGTATTGCCGGTTGCGGTGCCGCTAAGGCAGCAATAATGCGACTCAATAGAGCCACAGGTTGCAGAAATGCAATCCTCTCGGCCTTCTTCATTCCTTTCCTCCCTTCTTTTTCTTAAGTTAACATGTTGATATCTTTTTATCTTTTCCATCCTAGTGCCCTTCTGCGCCTGTGGCACACATCTTGCCAGTCCTTATATTGGGGGAGATGAGTGGTGAGGGCGGCTCTGACCACCTGCAAGAATCGAAGGTCGCCTCTTGTAGGACCGACTAGGCAAATGCCTGGTGCGGAGGTTGAGAATCGGCCCGTTCAAGGTCGTGGTAGTGAGTTTCTGTTAGGACATCGCGGAGTCCTACTCAAGGGGTGAGCTGCCCTGACACCCGCTTCGGCCCCATGGCCCATGCCAGGTTGGGCATTGCGGAGGAAAACTCGGGCAAGCTGGTGACTCTCATCCGGCAGCAAGGTAAGAAGCTTGCGGAAGAAAGGG
>JAFDIC010000054.1 GCA_019308525.1 Deltaproteobacteria bacterium | reverse complement strand
CACCTGTCACAACCAAGAAAACAGTCCCCCATCATCTTGCCTACCTCCCTATCCAAGCCTCCCTTGTATTCAATGGTCAAGTAAGAGAGGCACCTGGAGGCATCCAGGGTGAAGGGACGCACAAGGGCCCCGGTGGGACAGCTAGCAATGCACATGTCGCAATCTCCGCACCGGCTTTCCATGACCTCATGATTGCCTGATTCCAAGGAGACCGTAGTCAGGATCTCCGCGAGATAGAAATAGGAACCATATCCGGGTATGATCAACATGTTGTTTTTCCCAAAGAAACCAATACCGGCGGCATATGCCAAGCTCCTCTCCATGAGTGGTGAAGAGTCCACGCACACCTTGTTCCTGGACCCCTCGTGGCGCTCCTGGAGCACCTCAACCAAGGGCTTGCACAGGGCCCTCACCCTGTCGTGGTAATCCTCCCTGTCCGGCTCGGCATAACGAGATATCGTGAAACCATCCCTTGTGGTGGGCTTCCGGGCGCTATAGGGGAAAGCCAGAGATATGACCGTCTTGCAGCCTTCCAGCAATCTTCCAGGGTCCTTCCTGACCTCCTTGCTTCTTTTGAGCCAGAGCATGTCTCCCAGGTTTCCCTGGTTCAGCCAGGCTACGTATCGCTCGAAAAAGGGAGGTGTCTGGGGGCTTGTGACGCTTACGGAAATGAACCCAAGCTCACGGGCCTTTCCCTTCAAGAAGGGCCAAAGGGTTTCATCACAACTCATAGGGTGTGAGACTTTCAAGGCCTTCCTCTGTAATGAGGATGGTCTGTTCGAACTGTGCTGACAAGGAAGCGTCGTTCGTGACCGCAGTCCAGTTGTCATCAAGTATGTGCAGGTCCTTCTTGCCGAGGTTGATCATGGGCTCGATGGTGAAGACCATTCCCGGAACCAGCACAATCCCTTTGCCCTTCTGGCCATAATGGGGAATCTGTGGGGCCTCGTGGAATTCAAATCCCACCCCGTGTCCCACAAACTCCCTTACCACCGAGCAACCTTCGGCTTCAGCGTGCGCCTGAATAGCCCAACCGATGTCTCCCACCCTGTTGCCTGGCCGCGCCATGGCCATGCCCGCCTTCAAGCACTCCCTGGCGACCCTGACGATCTTTCGGGCATCCGGCCCTGGCTGACCCACAAAAAAGGTCTTGCTGGCATCGGCGTAATACCCGTCCAGGATAGGCGTGACATCCACGTTGACGATGTCCCCCTCCCTGAGCCTCCTCTTTCCAGGGATGCCGTGACATATCTCCTCGTTTACGGAGACACAAACGCTCTTTGGAAATCCCCTGTAATTGAGGGGCGCAGGGGTTGCACCATGCTTGACCGTGTACTCGTGAACGATCCTGTCTATCTCTTCCGTCTCCGTGCCCGGCCTGATACATCTCTCCACGAGTTCCAGGAGCTCAAGCGCCAGTCGACCGGCCCTCCTGATTTTCTCTACATCTCTGCCATCTTTCAACCGTATCCCGTAATCCCTGAGGTACCTTTCTCTCAGGCTCTCGGTCCTGGGAAGCTCCTTACCAAGACAACACTTCTTGTATTTCAATCCGCTACCACAGGGACACGGATCATTTCTGCCGATTTTCCTCATCTTATCATCCAATAGCATTTCCCCCTCAGATCCTGTACCCGTCTCTTTCCCCAACTTCCTAACCACTCGCGACCACCCCATTGCCGGCCCTTGCCTCCTCATATGAATACCATGCAGCGAACTTCAAGAGGAGCAGGAGTCCCGGGATGGCGATCAACGCACAGGAGATGAAAAAAGTCTCCCACCCGAGGTTCTTTGCCAGAAATCCAGTTGGCGCGGATGCTATCACCCGTGGAATACCCATGAGGCTCGTCAGGAGAGCATACTGCGTGGCCGTAAACTTCTTGTTGGTGATGCTTGCCATGAAGGCGGCATAGGCCGCAGTACCCATCCCGCTGCTCAGGTTTTCAAACCCGATCACTCCTGACAGCAGGGGGATACTGTATCCCACACGTGCCAGTAAGGCGAAACAGGCAGTGGACAGTCCCTGGAGTATCCCAAAGATCCACAGGGACCTCGTGATCCCGAGCCGGAGCATGACGATGCCTCCGACCACGAGTCCGCCAATAGTGGCCCAGAATCCAAACAACTTCACCACGGCCCCTATTTCACTCTTTGAAAACCCGATCTCCAAATAGAATGGGGTTGTCATGGTACTCGCCATTGTGTCCCCGATCTTGTATAGAAGTATGAAGGCAAGGATCCAGATTGCCCCCTTCCTGGAAAAATACTCCACCAGGGGGTCTATTACCGCCTCTCTCATGTTCCTCGGCGGCTTGACGGTTACCTCCGGCTCGTGTGCGAGGAGAGTCGTCACGATCCCGGGTAGCATACAGCCCGCCATGATCAAATAAACCATCGAAAATGGAATGTGATCCGCCATGATCAGACCGCCCCCGGAGGCGAGAAGCATTCCTACCCGGTATCCATTGATATAAAGCGAAGATGCCAGCCCCAGCTCTTCGTTGGAGAAATCTTCTCTCCTGTAAGCATCCACCACGATGTCTTGCGAAGCACTGAAAAAGGTTACCAAGAAAGCGGCGAAAGCCACCCCCCAGGGGTTGCCCAGGGGATCAGTGGAGCCTAGGCCAGCAATTGAAAGCATCAAAGCCACCTGAGCCAAAAGAAGCCATCCCCTCCTCCTGCCAAGGAAAGGCAGGGTGAACCTATCGAGGAAGGGTGCCCAGAGAAATTTCACGGTGTAGGGCAACCCGACCAGGGACATGATACCTATTACCGTGAGGTCGACTCCCTCCTCCTTCATCCATGCCTGCAATACGGTTATGGTCAGCAGCAAGGGCAACCCGCAGGAAAACCCCATTATCAATGCCACCAGCATCCTGGTATTCCAGATACTGGCCAGCAGGGACCTCTTGTTCGCAGTATTTCTATGTTCCATGTCGTTCCCCATAGATGCAAAGAGGGCAAATCTTCTTTGGTATCCTATCTATCTCTCCGGCTCTTACCAGGTCCTTCCATTCATAGATACCCTGTCGTATCTGTTCACTCAGGACTTGGTGCTGAGTGAGCATTAATAAGGATTCTCATCCGAAAGATACGCCGCCCTAATCGCGAACCGAAGCACCAAGCCAGACTTGAGCAACAGGCAAGAGCTAATCTATCCCTTCCGTTTGCCCAGATACCTTAGGCCCAGGATCGTGATGTCATCTGCTTGGGGCATATCCTGGGAGAACGATGTTACCTCCTGCAAGATTGACAGTACCAGTTCTTTCATAGAATCATCCCTATGATACGATACCTTCCTCATCAACCTTTCTTCGGAAAACAGCTCCTGCTTATTGTTACAAGCCTCGGTAACGCCATCAGTATACAAGAAAAGAATGTCATCCGGCTCCAGAACAAGTCTTGCAGTGCTAAACGTCGAATCAGCATCAATTCCCAGTGCAGTATTGCCCGTTCTTTTCAAAGGCTCAACCTCATTCTCCTGGCGAATGATCAAAGGAGGATTGTGGCCGGCATTTCCATAACACATGTCCCCGGCACTTATCGTCAAGATGCCGCAAAAAGCGGTAACGAACATCGAAGAATCGTTGTCAGAGGAAAGTTCTTTGTTTGCAGTGTCCAAGATTTCGGCAGGATCATATGTACCCTTTGCCGAGAACTTAATGAGAGACTTGGCCTTGGCCATGAACAGGGCAGCCGGGACACCTTTGTCTGATACATCGCCGATAACAAAAAACAGGTGATCGCTGTCAATCAAGAAGAAATCATAAAAATCACCCCCGACCTGTTTGGCCGGCTTGATGAACGCATGTATATCGAATTCCGTCCTGTCAGGAAAGGGCGGAAAACGCTTGGGCAAGAGATCCATTTGTATATCATGTGCAATTCTGAGTTCGCTTTCTATTCTCTCCTGGGCGGCCTTCGTTTCAGTCAGTCTCTTGATATGCGCCTTGAGATCCCTGGTCATAAGATTAAAGGATGCGGCCAGGCTTCCGATCTCGTCGCCAGATGGCAGTTGAATTTTGTAATCAAGATCTCCAGTGCTTGCGATGATTTTAGTGCCCTCATTCAGTCTATTTAGCGGCCTGACTACCAAATACTCGAGGCCGACAACGGTCAGGAAACTCAAAAAGAACAGTGACACGCTCAGCACAACGAGCGCAGGTATGATAAAGGAGCGAATTTCTTGTTCTATTTGTCTGGTTGGGATGGCGAACACAATCTTCCAATTAAGTGCAGGGTAATAATTGAAGAAGAGGTAATGTTTCTCCTTGTCTCTTGTGAACGTGGTAACCCCCCGCTCCTGGGTGAACAGACTATCCAGGTCATCTCTCGACATTGCCAGTATGCTCTGGTTCAGCAGGGACCTGTCTTGAGATGCGAGAATCGTGCCTTCTCTGTCCAGGACCATGACGTAACCGTTACGTCCGACTGTGATCTTCTCTACGTATTTCGTCAGATTGGCAAGAGTAACATCGATCCCCACCACCCCGTATACATTGCCGGCTTCATCCACAAGGGCCTTGACGACCCCGATGTTGATATCTGTGGATGTCACTGAAGAATAGGGAAGTGTGTGCACGATCTTCCCGGGATTTTTCTTGCCTAACTGATACCATGGCCTCTCACGTGGATCATATCGGGTGGGGCGGTTTCTCTTGTGGGAGCGGACAAAGCTGCCATTTTCCCGCCCCATATACACGGAACTGACATACTCATGGGTCTCGCGGTATCGCCTGAAAACATCAATGATTTTCTGTTCCAATTCTCCAATCTTGTACTGGAATGACGACTCGTCAGCCCACATGAAATTGGTAAAATTGGCATCATCCCTTGATTTCACATACGGGTTTTCGGCAATGAACCTGAGATCCTGTCCAATTTCACTGATAAAGGTGGTGAGGGCGAAATTCATGCAGTCAAGCTGACTTTGAAGGCTGTCCTGAATTGACGAGAACTTCTCCCGCTTCAGCTTGGCTGTGAGCAGCGCTCCAGTAATGAACAGGATACCCAGGCTGACGGTGGCGAACAGCAATAATATTTTGTATTTGAGCTTGAGTTTCATCTTGAAGTTTGAATATAGGAACATTTTTCATGCGTGTCAACGTAACAGCCGACAATAGGCAAAATGACTTAATTCATTTACAATGTTGACACTGCGGGAAACAAAAGTAATATTATGGAAGTTATTGCATGTCAAACAGGACTTTATCATCACACTTTATGGATTTTCGGTTGACCTTGAGGTGCTTTGATTTGTATAACACCCAGGAATTGAGCGCCTGGAAGCCCAGAGGAGAGCCATGGACCCAAGAGAGGAAGGCACTTTCAAGTTACCCCTGGAAAATGTGGGCAAGTTCCAGATAGGGAAGAGGACGGTCCTGATTCCCGAGATGAACAGGATAGCTGCTCACCTGTTCGCATGCACTTTCAAAGGATTCGGCATCGATGCCAGGGTATTGGAGACCTTCAAGGGCATGAATCTGGGCATTGAGTACACCTCCGGCAAGGAATGTTACCCTTGCCAAATCACCATGGGGGACATCCTTTATTTTGCCAACAAGGAAAAGGAAAGGTTAGGCGATGCCTTCAAGGCCGAGAACTATGTCTACTTCCTGCCCGAATCCGACGGCCCGTGCCGGTACGGGATGTATAACAAGTACCAACGAATCATCCTTGACTCCTTTCCTGGCCTCGACAAGCTAAAAATCTTTTCCTTGACCACAAAGGACGGATATTCAGTCGATGGAATGATACCGCCGGACCAGATCTTGAGCTTCAAGAAGGCAGGCTATTTCTCCCTCCTCATTGCTGATATCCTTGACAGGCTCCTGTGGCGGATCAGGCCCTATGAAAGAGAGCCCGGCATGGCCGATGAATTCATAGAACAGTCCATGCGTACCATGGGAGATTGCTTCAAGACACACGGGGCAAGGCTGGAGTTCGACCGTATTCTTTTCAAGCTCGAAGAAATCGTAATGGAAGGCAAGGCCATCATAGATCCCGAGGTCCCGCAGAAACCCTTGATCGGTATTGTGGGAGAAATATTCCTGAGAATGCACCGCGATTCCAACCAGGATTTGATCAGGACACTGGAGAAACACGGTGCCGAAGTGGTAAACGCCTCTCTTTGCGAATGGGTAAATTACACGAGCTACGAGCCCTTGAGAGAGGCCAAGGAAAAATTCAGGCTGAACCTTAAGGGCCTCAGAATCACGAACCTGAAAAGCTGCCTCAAGGACATGGTCCACTACGGGCTGGATTTGCATTACAAGGAGCACAAGCAGAAGCAGGTGTACAAAAGGATCCAGCCGCTGCTCGACCTGGCGGATGACCATAAGATCTCCCGCCTGGAAAAGGTGTTGAAGGAGGACGATATCTTTTCCTTTGACGTGGGCACTGAGGCATGTCTCAGCATTTCCGCCATAATGGAATATGCCAGGGAAGGGTATAACGGAATAGTGAATGTCTATCCCTTTACGTGCATGCCAAGCACGACGACTTCGGCGGTCGTGCGACCCCTCATGAACAGGCTGGGGATCCCTTATCTTGATACCCCCTATGATGCCACCATACAGCCTGGCCGTGAAGCGGCGATTCGCACCTTCATGTACCAGGCTTACCAACATTACAAGAGGCACGGACGGAAGGGTTGAGGGACTGAGTGGGATGGAATATACCCCCCTCTTTCTCAAAGAGGATGAGCATCTTTGACACTTTGGTCTGGATGTGAGAACGCTTGCGCACAGGCCCCTTTTGACCTGGAGGGGTATGGGCGCTCCTTTGAGCATCGCAGGAAAGGCTTGTACTTTGGGGACTGAATGCCTTCAAGAGCCCCCTGATTAATACTACTACGAAGAGGCATACCATGTTTGAAACTTCTCGCTACAAGGTCCTCAACGGCATGCGGGCGTTTCGCCGCTGGGCCATCCCGTACTTCAACTCCCTTATTCATTCAAAGGAGTTCAGGCCGGTACTTTGTTATCTCTATACCGAATGGAAATGCAACATAGACTGCCATTATTGCTTCCAGTTCGACAATAAGCGGGAGGGAATGGATCTTGACACGGCAAAGAGCTCGGTGGACTGGCTTAGGTCCATTGGCTGCCGGGTCATTCCCCTGATGGGTGGGGAGCCTTTGCTGCGCAAGGATTTTGTGCTCGAGGTGATCCGCTACGGCGCTGAGAAGGGTTTTTTCATGTACCTCCCCACAAACGGCTACCTTCTTGACAAGGACTTCATTGACGAGGTCGGCAAGGCCGGTGTGGCTGCCATAAACCTGGCCGTGGACTGCATCTCTCCCTTGAAGGGGCTGCCCAAGGCCCTCATGAGGATCGAACCCCAATTCCGATATCTCGTGGAAAGGCAAAAAAAGTATGGCTACCTTCTTTTCTTCAATATCAATATCTGTAGAAACAACATAAGAGACGTAAAGATGCTGACCGAAATAGCGCATCAGAACAACATAGGAACAGATTACCACCTAAATGAACCACCACAAGATATTGTCGATGTCGAGCACTATTCTCACCGGGACGACATGCTGAGCATAACGCTGGATCAGTACGAAGAGGTGGATGAACTGCTGGATTGGATTATAGACAAGCATCGCAGGGGCTGGCCCATGGTAAACTCAGTCGCCCATCTTCAGGCCTTCAAAGAGCGAATGAGAGGCCGCATAAGCCACTGGGACTGCCGGGCGGGTCATAACGGCGCCTTGATCAGACCGGATGGAAGCCTTTCGCCCTGTTTCGACCTGATGCTCTATGATGATGATTGGGGCCGAATATGGGAACCCAAATTCGATCAGGAAAAACTGAAAAAAATAAAGGAGAAATGCCTGCCTCTTTGCTCCTCCACCTGTTTCTACACCATGGCCCACTATTACAATATCCTCAACCTGCCTGAATGGATCCACAAGCATATCCGAGTCGGTTGACTCAAGTCCCCCAGCCGCTATATTCTTCCTGCCTGGACGGGGAGATGTGGGCCTTAATCTCTCTCTGGGTTTAATTCCCCGCAGGTTGCTGCGTATGGTTATGTATATTAGCTCTGGATGTGTCATGGACTTTAAGGAATCCAGGAGCCAGGAGTCAGAATCCAGAAGTACAAGACTAACATGAAGCCCTTTGTATGGTTGTCTTATTCTGGCTTCTGAATTCTTGCTACCCCGCTGCTTGCGGCGGGGTCGTTCATTAAGCATCAATATATTGTATTTTACTTGACGAAGGGCACAATACGTTGTACAATCTGGCAACCTTGTTAAATACTATTCCGGTAGTACACGGGATCCAGCACCCCGTGAAGGTACCCAGGAGAAGAGACATTTCATGGAAAGTGCCAAGCCATCTGAAATCCTCCTGGAAAGAGTCGAGAAGACCGAGGTCAGTCTGCCCCCTGAGGCGGTGGTTTTACCCCGGCTGTTTCATCATGAAGCCCTCGGAAAAGATCTCTCCTCGTCAGAGACCCTTGATATTCAATCTCTCATAAGCACCCTGAATTACATCCATTTCATGGAGAAGCCAATTTTTCTTCAATTGGCTCACCCCAAATACCAGGACAGCATTCTTATCGAGGCCCATCCAGAGCCCTGTGATGGCATTGAACTGACCTGTCGATGGTCCAGAGAAAACCTTCCCGACCTTGACATTCAAAGATACCGGTTTCTCAATCTCATCCTGGATGATGGCAAGGAAATCATAATTGTTCCGGTCGTACCACGCTCGATAACAGGAAAGGGCTTTACGGTTGAGCTATCGAAAAGGGGACAGGTTGCAGGGAAGAGGAAGGCCAGGCGTTACGCTTGTGAAAACATTGGGGTCTCGCTTACCCAGGGTGGCTTCATGGCCAGGGGGGAACTCCTGGAGTTCAGCCCGCTGGCCTTTCGAACAAGGATCAGACCAGGGCCTTACTGTTCCTTTCACGAGTATAATTCAGAAGGGACCTTCTTCCTCAACCTGGAGCGCGAGGGAAAGCCCCTTTTTTCACAGGCCTGCCGTGTTGTGAGGCAGGGTGCAGGGATGGCCGAAAGGGAAATCGTCTTAACACCCCTTGCCAACAGTGTCAATCGTTTCAAGAAAAGGAATATCAGGTCTCCCCGAATCCTGTTGAACCCACCTCCCACGCTGGCCTTCAAGCATCCCTTCTTTGATAGGACCTTCCGCCTTCAGACGACCGATATCTCCCTTTCCGGATTTTCAGTGCATGAGAAAGCAGATTGCGGTGTGCTTGTACCGGGACTCATCATTCCGAAAATGACAATTCACTTCTCCGGATCAGCGGCAATGAATTGTGCCGCCCAGGTTATTTATCGGCATGAAGCCCCGGGGGACATGGTCCGATGCGGTATTTCCATCTTAGACATGGAGATGGAGGATTACGCCCGTCTGTCCGAAATCCTGTTTGATTTCCTCAATTCCAATTCTCCCGTATCTACATATGTTGGGGAGGAGGAACTCTGGGAGTTCTTCTTCAAGGTGGGCGCGGTTCAACCTGAAACTTACAGTATCCTAGGGCAACATAAGCAGAATTTGAAAGAAGGCTTGCCAAGGGGCCTCTTGGAAAGGCCGGAACTTGGAAAACATCTTGCATACAAGGACAACGGACAAATTATCGCCTATGCCTCCCTGGTGAAAGCCTACGAGAGGGCCTGGCTGGTGTTCCACAGGGCCGGTGGAGGCGATCTGCGCCAAGGGGCCGTCCTGAATCTCCTGGAACAGCTTATGATCTATCTGCATGATATGCATCGGTTGCCCTTTTCAAGATCAAATTTTGCCATCCATTTTTATCAAAAGGGAGATGAAATCTCTGAAAAGCTCCATGAGGCCTTCGCCCGGATGTGTGGAAACCCTAAGGTCTGCTCCGTTGACCGCTTTTCCCTTATCATGTTCAAGAAAAACATGGGGGAAGGATCCCTCCCACGAGGGTGGTCCATGAAAGAGTGCTCCTGGATGGACTATTGGGAACTGAACCGGTTTTACGATCGAATATCCGGCGGTCTCTTCATGGGTGCGCTCTCCCTTGACTCCGAAGAAAGGGCGAAAGTCGCCCGGGACCCAAGCTTTGATCTGCCGGCTCCTTCCCTGGTTACGAGAACCTATTCCCTGAGGCACGAAGGAGAACTGTGCGCTGTGATCATCGCACCCAGCGCAGGCCAGGCCATGGAATTGTTCCAGCCCTGGAATTCCATCAAGGTCATAGTCATGGTTCCTTCCCTGCTTCCCCGAGATATCCTCTTCAAGGCCTTGGCCCAGGTGAGTAATTTTCACGAGGGCCTGGATCAAGTTCAAATCATGGTTCATCCCCCCGACTATCTGAAGGAGAACGGCGTCGCGGAAGAAAAAGAGTACAAGCTCTGGGTTTTGAATCTGTCCCATATGGAGACCTACCTGGAACATTTAAGGGAACTGAAGATGGTGCAGAGATCTCCAGGACCCTCGGAGCACGGCAGTGCCTCCCTGTCCGACGATCACAGGGGCAACGGCGCGGAAATGAAAGCAGTCGGGACCCTCGCAGCCGGTTTAGCCCATAATTTCAACAACCTGCTGATGGGGATTCAGGGACATACGTCCCTCCTTTTGATGGACACTGATCCCTCTGATCCCCGTCATGAACACATCAGGGGGATAGAGCATTGCGTGAGAAATGCATCCACCCTGACGACACAATTGCTGGGCTTTGCAGGCGGCGGAAAATACAATGTCCAGCCCACAAACTTGAACACCCTGATTGAGAAAAGCGTCTTGCAGTTCAGGAAAACCGCAAAGAATCTGCAAATCCGCACAATATATGAAGAAGAGGTCTGGACCGTGGACGTTGACCGGGACCAGATGATGGATACCCTTCTGAACCTCTTCAAAAACGCCCGTGACGCAATGCCCAACGGAGGGACCCTTTACCTGGGGACAAAAAATGTTGTTCTGGACAGGTCCTCGGACCTGCCGCCTGACCTCCCCACGGGCAAGTATGTGAAGGTTGTCGTAAGGGATAGCGGTGTCGGCATGGACAGGGAGACCCAAGAGAAGTGTTTTGCGCCTTTTTTTACCACCAAGGGAATTGGGAACGCACTGGGCATGGGCCTTGCCTATGCCTATGGGGTCGTGAAGAATCACCGGGGCTTCATAAAGGTTGAAAGCCGCATAAAAAAGGGTTCCGCTTTTGCTCTTTACCTGCCATCGACCACAATGAGGGCATGAAGGAGGATTCATGGAACACAACGCTGCCAGTGTTTTCGTGCCGGAAAGGAGGTCAGAGCCCAGACTTATGGTCAACAGACGGTGCAGGTGCAGGTGCTCCCTTGACCGCTTCAAGGGCTCTTATGACGTTACGATATGGGATCGAGCAGGAAAATCCATCTCATTGCTCGTTGAAAAGGGCTCGGACATTCTACCCATGCTGAGATCAAGTCCAGTCCTACACCTCATGTATTATCCGAGCGACACCGGTTTCCCCGTGATCCATGTTGGGGCTTCAGTAAAGCATGTAACCAACCAGGAGGGCACTGCTGGGAAGGAGTACTGCCTGGTAGGCCTGGAGTTCCTGGAAAGAGGTATTGAGCCATGAAAATCTTGAGAGGCCTCCTGGTCCCTATTATCTGTCCTGGGGCCAGGAGGATCCCATCTCTGATTTTTCCCTGTAGGAGCGCCTCATAGCCGCGATAGATCATTGTGCTTGGCAGATGCCCCGGATCGAAGCTACAAGCTGCTCCTACAGGTCTTTACTCCCGCTGTAGGAGCGACTTATAGTCGCGATAGATCATTGTGCTTGGCAGATGCCCCGGATCGAAGCTACAAGCTGCTCCTACAGGTGGAAAAGATAAATATAGACCGATGCCGGAGAATGGCAAATGGACAAATTGCACCACGAGGAACAGGATAGGAGAAAAAATCCTCTTCACGCCTTCGGTATTGTCGAAAGGCGCTCAATGATCGAGAGAAGGCGATTCTCCTACCATGCCCACATTCCCGAAAGAAGGACCGGACGAGATCGAAGAAAGGGCAGTGGGAGGAAGGGATTCCTCTCTTCCTAGCAGGACTTAAGCATCTTCCTCTTACCCCACCTATCTTTGAGGTGCGTCAGGCCTCTGTCCAGACATGCCGGGAGGCCAGGACAGGGATCGAAGCTTACTTAGCGGAGAGCTTACAAATGGACTTTTCTCTTGACAAGGAACAGAAGGACATCAAGAAGGCCGCGGCCGAATTCGCCAGGGGCGAATTTCGCGCCGAGGTGGCCCAGGAGCTGGAATCTACCCATCGCTTCCCCAGAGACCTTTACAAAAAGGCGGGAGAACTGGGCTTCATCGGTCTGGATTATCCTGAGGAGGTTGGTGGGGGAGGCCTTGGCGTCCTTGAAAACGCTCTTGTAGTGGAAGAATTCTGCAAGGCGGACTCTGGGATAGGAATGGCCATACACCTTGGGTTTCTCCCTGCCAAGATCGTGAAGGTTATCGGGACCCCTGAGCAGCAGAAGAAATTCCTCAGCCCCGTGACCCAGGGGGACTGGGTATCCGCTGTCTCATTCACGGAGCCCAACCACGGGAGTGACCTGACAAGGATGGAGACGACCGTGAAGGAGGAGAAAGCCGCCTTGGTTCTCAATGGATCAAAGATTTTTACGACCAATGCTGCCTACGCCGACTTCTTTATCGTCCTGGCCCAGGAAGATGAAAGCGCATCCCCTGGCCAGGGAATGACAACCCTTCTGGTAGAGAGGGATCCAGCCACCTGGCTGGGCGGAGAACTGGAGATCAACGAAATCCCCAACAAAATGGGGATAAGGATGACATCGAGCGGTGAACTCGTCTTCAAGGACCTGAAGGTGCCGAAGGAGAACATCCTGGGAGAGAGGGGCCGGGGTCTGAAGAACGTGCTTGAGTTCCTGGACGAAAGCAGGGTTGAAATAGCGGCACAATCCCTTGGAAATGCAGAAGGCGCGTTCCTCAAGGCCCTTGACCACGCCGGAAAGAGGGAACAATTCCGCAAGCCCATATTATCTTTCCAGGCAATAGGCCACAAGCTTGCACGAGCATGGAGCCAGATCCAATCCCTGAAGTGGCTCACCTATTATGCTGCCTGGCTCTGCGACCAGGGAGGGGGAAAAGATTCTGAAACCGTGCCCCTGTTCACTTCCATCGTCAAACACCACGTGCCTGAAACCGCCAAGCAGATCATTGATGACACCATCACGGTCTTTGGCGGTTATGGGTATTTCCTGGAACAGGACGTGGAGAGGCGCTACAGGGACAATCGTATCGCGGAGATATACGAGGGAACCGTGGAGATCCAGCTGAACAACATCGTTCGGATACTAAGAAAGCTGAACCTCGAATTCATTGATTCCGTCCTACTGTAGGAGCCTCTTCCTCCCATGCCCCTCTCAGCAGGATGTGGCCCCTGCAATGTCATTACCTCTTGTTGAGCGGCGACCAAACTTTACCAATGAAAGGAATGGCCCCTGGGTAGGAGAAAGATGATGATCATCGACCTCATACAAAACATCGCTTTGCTATTGGCCCTGAGCGCCATCTACGGTCTCCTCGTAAAGGTTCGCAGGGAAGACCGGAGGGTAAAGAACAACATCCTGTGTGGGGTGCTCTTCGGTGGCGTCGCCATCATAGGCATGAAGCTCCCCTTCCAATACGCCCCCGGGGTAATCTTTGACGGCAGACCCATAGTCCTTGCCATGGCTGGGCTCTTTGGTGGATGGCTCCCGGCTTCTATTGCCTCTGCACTGGCTAGCGGTTATCGGGCTTCTCTAGGAGGGCCGGGCGCATTGACAGGCATCGGTGTGATTTTCACTTCAGCCGCTATTGGTGTCCTCTTCCATCAACGCCTGAAAGGTAGGGTCTACGCATTAAGACCCACAACCCTTTATGTCC
>JAFDIC010000513.1 GCA_019308525.1 Deltaproteobacteria bacterium | reverse complement strand
TAGGTGACGGGGGCCTGAACTCCGGCCTCATGATAGCCCAGTATACCGCCGCAGCCCTGGTGTCAGAGAACAAGGTCCTTTGCCACCCGGCGTGCGTGGATTCGATTCCCACGTCCGCCAACAAGGAAGATCATGTATCTTTTGGAACCATATCCGCGAGGAAATGCAGGGAAATAGTAAAAAACACTGAGGTCGTGATCGCAATAGAGCTGTTGTGCGGGGCCCAGGCCATGGATCTCTTTACCAATATGAAACCGGGCGAGGGTAGTCTTGAGGCATACCGCGTCATTAGAGATAATGTTCCCAGCCTGCAAAAGGACAGGGTGCTGGCAGAGGACATAGATAAGGTTACAAGCTTGGTGAAAGGCGGTGAACTGCTGGAGCGGGTAGAGAAGGTTGTGGGGAGACTCAATTAGCCCGGGCTCTTTGAGATTGATCGCCCGGTGAACTGATTTTCTGCCCAGGGGAGAGAAGAGGATGAGCCAAATCGAAAGGGAAAAACTGCTGAGAGACTTGAGGATAGGCTGCGGTCAGCCGCGCCCGGTGCGGGCCCCCAGGGGACGCGAACTCCATTGCAAGGGATGGCACCAGGAGGCGGCATTGAGAATGCTTTGCAACAACCTTGATCCGGATACCGGAGAGAAGCCCGAGGAATTGATAGTGTACGGGGGTGCAGGAAAGGCGGCTCGCAACTGGGATTGTTTTGACGCCATAGTAAGGTCCCTTCTGGATCTGGAGAATGACGAGACCTTGCTGGTTCAATCTGGAAAGCCGGTTGGGATAGTCAAGACCAGCTTTCTTGCACCAAGAGTCCTCATCGCCAATTCCAACATAGTCCCCCGTTGGGCGAACTGGAATACGTTCCACGAGCTGGACAAGAGAGGCCTTATGATGTACGGGCAGATGACAGCGGGTTCCTGGATCTACATAGGTACGCAGGGTATCTTGCAGGGGACCTACGAGACTTTTGCTGCACTCGGCGAGAAACACTTCAAGGGGGATTTGCGAGGACGAATCGTGGTGACCGGAGGGCTTGGCGGCATGGGTGGAGCCCAGCCCCTGGCCGTCACCCTGAACGGCGGAGTAATCCTGTGCGTTGAGGTGGACAGGGAAAGGATCAAGAGGCGGCTGGATACCCGCTACCTGGACAGGATGGAGGAGGACCTGGACAAGGCAATCATTGCGGCCAGGAAGGCGGCACATGAAAAGAGACCCTTGTCCATAGGCATACTGGGAAATGCGGCGGAAATACTACCTGAGATGGTCAGGAGAGGCTTTATCCCGGATGTAGTGACAGACCAGACGAGCGCCCATGATGAGTTGAACGGTTACGTACCATCGGGAATTCCATATGAGGAGGCACTGGATCTGAGAAGGCGGGACCCGAAAAGATACATGGAGATGGCCGTGGAGTCAATGGCGGCTCATTGTCGTGCCATCCTGGAAATGAAAGGCAAGGGCGCCGTCGCCTTTGACTACGGAAACAACTTGCGTGCACAGGCCCTCAAGGGTGGGGTCAAGAATGCCATGGACTACCCGGGGTTTGTCCCTGCTTACATACGGGATCTCTTCTGTGAAGGGGAGGGCCCCTTCAGGTGGGTAGCTCTTTCCGGAGATCCCAATGACATCTCTGTCACTGACCAGGCACTCATTGAGGCCTTTCCCGAAAAGAAGAGGATGGTGCGCTGGTTGCAGTTGGCCGGTGAAAGGGTGGAACACATGGGGCTCCCGGCCCGCATATGCTGGCTGGGTTACGGCGAGAGAGAGACAGCAGGAAAGATCTTCAATGACCTGGTGGCCTCCGGTCAGGTATCGGCCCCGATAGTCATTGGCAGGGACCACCTTGATTGCGGGTCGGTTGCATCGCCTTACAGGGAAACAGAGGCCATGAAGGATGGCTCTGATGCTGTGGCGGATTGGGCGCTGCTGAATTGCATGGTCAACGTGGCATCCGGAGCGAGCTGGGTCTCCTTCCATGACGGTGGGGGGGTCGGAATCGGGTATGCGCTCCATGCAGGCCAGGTATCGGTAGCGGACGGAACGATTGAAGGAGAGCAAAGGGTGACCTCCGTTTTGAGGAATGATCCGTGTACAGGTATCTTCCGTCATGCCGACGCAGGTTATGAACGAGCGATCCAGGTGGCTGGAGAAAGAAAGGTCAAGATTCCCATGATCAATATGTACAGGACAAAGGAGCCTTACTGATGGCAAGACCCCTGATAGAATGCGTCCCCAATTTCAGTGAAGGCAGGGACCAGTCTGTGATTGAGGCCATTGTTGCTCCCTTCAGGGAGCAGAAGGGTTGTATCCTCCTCGATTACAGGGCAGACGAAGATCATAACAGGCTTGTTGTCAGCCTGGCGGGCGAGCCTGAACCCCTCCAGGATGCCCTCATGGAGGCGTCACTGGTGGCGGTCGAAAAAATAGACCTGGAGAAGCATCGGGGCGGACATCCCAGGATCGGAGCCATTGACGTGATCCCCTTCATCCCCCTGAGGAATATCCCCATGGAGGAATGCGTCGAAATAGCGCACCGCTTCGGTGAAAGATTCCACAGGGAGACGGGTGTGCCGGTCTACTTTTACGAAGAGGCCGCTTTGAGACCCGGGAGAAAGAACCTGGAAAGGATTCGAAAGGGACAGTATGAGGCCCTCAAGCAAGAAATCACCGATCCGGAGAGGCATCCTGATATAGGAGAGCCAAAGCTTCATCCGGGTGCCGGG
>JAFDIC010000512.1 GCA_019308525.1 Deltaproteobacteria bacterium | reverse complement strand
ATTTCATGGGCAGAGGTCGGAAACGTGCACCTGTTTTCAAAGAATCCCATATACAAGGTTAGCGATCTTTCCAGGCTCAAGGTATGGACATGGTCAGGAGACCCCTTATCCAAAGAGACTTTCTTGGCCATGGGCGCCAACCCTATACCCCTTGCCATAACAGACGTGACCACGGCCCTCAACACCGGCATGGTGGACACGGTTTACGCCCCTCCTCTGGGTGCCCTGGCCCTTCAGTGGTACAGGTATGTCAACTACATGACCTCTCTACCCCTGGCCCACTCAACCGGGGCAGTCCTCCTGTCGGTCAAGACTTCGAACCGCATGGGTCGGGATCTACTGGAGCTGACAAGGCGGGAATTTGATCACACCATGGCTCTATTGATGTCAGAATTGCGGAAACAGGGAGAGGAAGCCATCGATCTCATGGAGGCCGGCGGCCTGAAGACTATCCCGGTGCCACAGGGGAATGACCTGAAAGATTTCTACTCCATTCATGACAAAGTGGCGAAAAAACTGGTCGGCAAGGTCTATCCCAGGGAACTGCTCGACAGGGTATATGAAATCCTCCGCAGGAGCCGGCAACAATAGGGCCCCCTTGGATAAGCTCAGAAGAATAGAGAAGCTCATAGTCAGTCTCGAGAGGAAATTCATTATTCTCCTCCTGGGGGCAATGGTGACCTTTTCCTTCCTCCAGGTCGTCCTCAGGACGCTCTTGACGCGGCTCGATCTTCAATGGGTCAGTATGCTGATGACCCGTGTGGACTGGATGGACCCCTTCTCCCGGCTACTGGTCCTGTGGTTGACCTTCCTGGGTGCATCCCTTGTCACGGGAGAGGACAGGCACATAAAGATCGACATCATGTCCTCGATCCTGCCTGCAAAGTGGTCCCCTTTGCGCCGGCTTATCCTTTCCCTGGCATGCATTGTGATTCTGTCCATGATGGTGAAATCCTCTATAGTGTATCTGCTCGCTGAAATGCGGTTCACTTCTGAAATGTTCCTTTCTTTGCCCACCTGGGTGGGTCAGTTGATATTGCCTCTGGGTTTTTCCCTTTTGCTTTTCAAGTTCCTGCTCCAGGGGCTGGAACAACTGGTAATGCTGCTGAGGGGGCCTGAGAGATGATCTTCTTCCTTACCCTCCTCTTGATAGCCCTGATCCTGATGGGAATGCCCATATTTGCGGGGATAATGGGTGCAGCCATGCTGGGGCTTCATGTGAGCGGGGTCGACTTTTCAGCCATAGACATCGAGCTGTTCCGGCTCGCCAACGCCCCTGTCCTGCTGGCTATACCTCTTTTTACATTCTCGGGATACCTGTTGAGCGAGGGGCAAACATCGCAGCGCCTCGTGAGGTTCTCCCGGAGTCTTTTTGGCTGGATTCCAGGGGGGCTGGGCGTGGTTGCGCTCGTATCCTGTTCCTTTTTCACCGCAATAACCGGAGCTACGGGAATCACTATTATCGCCCTGGGGGGCCTCCTCCTTCCTGCTCTGGTAGCCGAGAAATACAAGGAGAACTTTTCCCTGGGGCTCATCACCACTTCCGGGAGCCTGGGACTCCACTTTCCCCCAAGCCTCCCCATCATTCTTTACGGCTTTGTGTCCGGGGCGAGCATCGAAAGGCTCTTCGTGGCCGGGATAATTCCCGGGGCCCTGATGGTGGGCATATTATGCGCATTCTCAATTGTCATGGGAAAGAGATGGAAACTGGATAGACCGCCGTTCTCACTGAAAGCCTTTTTCCTGGCCCTGAAGAGTGCGGCATGGGAACTGCCCATTCCCCTGATGATTGTGATAGGAATATATTCGGGTTTCTCCACGGCCACGGAAGCAGCAGCCTTGACTGTTGTGTACGTGCTTTTCATCAAGGTCGTCATATTTCGAGAACTCGGACTGGTTCGCGATGTCCCCAGGGTAATGGTGGAGAGCGCCAAGATGGTGGGTGCCATCATGATAATCCTTGGGTCAGCCCTGGGCTTCACCAACTATCTGGTGGATGCCTTCGTGCCGATGAGATTGCTGGAATGGCTCCAGGGCCTGGTTCAAAGCAAGATCGGTTTCCTCCTGGTGCTCAATTTCTTCCTCATCCTGGTGGGCTGTATGATGGACATTTTCAGTGCCATACTGATCGTCGTTCCCCTGATAATGCCCCTGGCGGAAAAATTCGGCATCGATCCTGTTCACCTGGGCATCATCTTCCTCGCCAACCTCGGGATCGGGTACAATACCCCTCCTATCGGCCTGAACCTGTTCATTGCGAGTTCCAGGTTTGATCGCCCCATCATGCAACTATACAGGGCCACCCTTCCCTTCCTGCTCCTGTTGCTGGTCACCCTTTTCATGATCACCTACTGGCCTGCCCTGAGCCTCTTCCTCCCTGAATTGTTGAGGCGATAGGGGATCAGGCCGGATCAAAGGGCCATACCCTTTTCTCAGGCCTTTTTCTTTTCTGAATGCCTGGGTGATTTCGGAAGCAAGAACCAGAGGACTATGGCTGCGGCTATCATCGCTGAACAGAGAACTTGACCCATGGTCATGAATCCGAGGATGAAACCGATCTGGGGATCGGGCTCCCTGAAGAACTCCGCGAAAAACCGTAGTATCCCGTAACCTCCAAGGAAAAGGCAAATCATGGATCCCGGCCGGAAAGGGAGGTCTTTCAGGCGCCAGAGTACAAGGAAAAGGATGACCCCCTCCAGCGCGGCCTCGTATAGCTGCGAAGGGTG
>JAFDIC010000511.1 GCA_019308525.1 Deltaproteobacteria bacterium | reverse complement strand
TATTAATGGACAGTCCAAAATGTAAGGCCTCGTTTCTCCTGTTGGGCAGTGCCTCCCCCAGGCTTGTGCCGGGGGTATCCGAAACCCTGGCGGGCAGGGTTTCGTTTGTTCACATGTCAGGATTCAATTTGGAAGAGGTGGGGCGTGAAAACTACAAGAAGTTGTGGCTCAGGGGCGGATTTCCCCGTTCATACCTGGCGAGAAATGACGGCCTTAGCCTCAGATGGCGGCTTGACTTCCTCCAGACATTCCTTGAGCGTGATATTCCCCAGCTTGGTATTCGAATCCCTGCTCAGGCCCTGCGAAGGTTCTGGGTGATGCTGGCACACTACAACGGCCAAATCTGGAATGCCTCAGGATTTGCCCATTCAATCTCCGCAAGCCAAAAAACCGTTAAGCGCTACCTGGACATCCTTACCGATTCCTTTGTCTCAAGGCAGTTGCAGCCCTGGTTTGAGAACATAAAGAAGAGGCAGGTCAAGTCACCAAAGGTCTATCTAAGAGACAGCGGAATTCTACATGCCCTCCTGGGGCTTGAGTCGGAAAGAAGTCTTTTTTCTCATCCAAAGTTCGGGTCCTCCTGGGAGGGATTCGTGGTGGAACAAATCGCCGCCCTCACTTCTATCACGGATATCTATTTCTGGGCCACCCATGGGGGTAGCGAACTCGATGCCTTTCTTGACCTGGGGGGAAGACGGGTAGGGATAGAGATCAAGTATACAGATGCGCCCCGGATTACAAAGTCCATAAGAGGGGCCATGGAAGACTTGAGGTTGGATCATGCTTACATAATCTATCCTGGAGAAAAGTCATTCCCCATGGACAGGAAGATAGAGGCGCTTTCCATCCGGGATATTCAACAGGTATTCGCAGGATAGAATGGATGATCGCACGCGGGAGCGTGGTCCGACAGTGGATGACAGGGACAATGGGAATCGCAGGCGGGAGCTTGCCTGTGCCGGGGTTTCCCCCGGTGCTCCTACAGGGGATGGGGGAATGATTGGGAATCGCAAGCAGGAGCTTGCTCCTACAAGGGATTATGGAGGCGATGAGGATCGCCGGCAGGAGCGTGCCTGTGCCGGGGTTTGCCCCGGTGCTCCTACAGGGGATGTATACCCCTATTTGAGAGCCTGGATTTCCCTGACAGAGTTGGCCCACGTGCTCCGGAGGATAGCCAGGTCATTTCCTATCTCGAGCATGGTGACCCCCATGTTTACGTACTTCTCTATGTCCTGGATACCTGTGCCGGGATTGAACATGACCGGTTTGCCATGCTTCTTTGCAGCCTGGAGGGTCAGTTTCAACGCCTCCTGGACCTTTTCATGATTCTTGTTCGGTTTTCCAAGACCCAGGGACATGGAATAATCCGCCGGGCCGAAAAGCACAAAATCCAGCCCGTCCACGGCAAGTATTTCATCAACTTGTTCCACGGCTTTCCGGTTTTCAATCATGACCCCGATCATGGGCTCGGTGTTGCTCCACTGGACCCATTCCTCGCCGGCCCTCGATCCCCATCCTGCAGACCAGCAAAGGCTGCTGTACCCACGGCTGCCGAGGGGAGGGAACTTCGATGCCTTTACCACCTCCTCAACTTCCTTCACAGACCTGACATCGGGGACGATTATCCCTCCTGCCCCTATCTCCAGGGCCTTTCGTATCATGTACGGGTCGTCCCTGTCCACGCGCATGATCGGCACGATGTCGGCGATATATGCGGACCTCATGAGGTGTTCCGCCATGGAATCCCGGCGCCATGCATGCTCGCAATCTACCCGTATGAAATCAAGTCCGGCATATCCGGCAATCTCTATGATACCAGGGCTCCAGGAATAGGAAACGCTCCCTGTAACCAGTTCTCCTTTGGCAATTCTTGTCCGCAACTTGTTGGCCTTACGCTCCACTCTAATCAACTCCTTTCCAGAGAATTTTTCCACCTTGAGGCGGATTACATCCTATTACGTATCATGTCAGCGGGCGTGAATCCCTCTGTACCACTACCCGCGTTGCAGGGTCAAGAAAATCATCGACCAATTGACGGCAACAAGGAGCAATAATCGGCCTACTTTCCCATTGCCAAGAATGGCGTGATTCCCTTCTGGAACCTCAGTATGTCAGCATGTGCGAAATCAGCATAGTGGAGAATTATACCCTCCAGGAGCCTGGGGTGCCCGGGTGAATCCTTGCTGTGAGTCAGAATTATGTGAGCCAGATCCCTGGAAACGCCCTCTTCAAGGGCAAGGAGGGTGCTCCAAAAACCATGGAAAAACTTTTCGCCGATCTCAGATTTGACCAGTTTGCCTTCTGTTTCCTGGTACTCGAAGACCTTGCCTATGTCATGCAGAAGGACAGAGGCAATGAGGAGATCCCGATCGATGGAGATTTCCATGCCCTTCTCCACGAGAGAAGCCATGAACAGGGCAAGCTCCATTACCCAGTTGATATGGCTCACCAAGTTTACTTCAGGGACCGCGGGACTGAATGGAATATCCTCCAGGCGGTTGAATGAACCTTCTCTCAATGCCCGTGCCCAGGCTTTGACAACTTTGTCCCTGAGTTCTGTATCCTGAATCTCTTCCAGGACCGGGAAAGTGTCCAGGATGGCGCTATGAACATCATTTTCTCCCATGTGGCATTCCTTTCTCTAGTCTCCTAGATCGAAGTGGCAGGCCACAAAATGGTCGGCAGCCACCTCTCTCAGTTGGGGTTCTATTTCAGAGCATACCTGC
>JAFDIC010000510.1 GCA_019308525.1 Deltaproteobacteria bacterium | reverse complement strand
ACCTCCAAGCATCCGGATTCCAGCCCTACCTGCATCGAGGCTGTTGAGATCCTCCTTGCTTCTTCTGTTCAGAATCTCGTAGGCCCTTTCCAGCACCATTCCTGGGTCAATGGATTTCAGGCAGAGGTTGTTCCCGTCGCAGGGAGAATTCCTGTGGTTATAGGCGGTCAAGCACGGGGAACAGGACGTTGGAACATAAAGGTTTACTGCCTTGGGATCCAGTGAACCGTAGAGGACCGGGGTCTCGGGACCGTACAATATGATGGCGGGGACCGGGGTCATGGAGGCAAAATGGCCAGGGCCGCCGTCATTGGTTATCAGGAGAGATGACAGGTGAAACAGAATCAATAGCTCCCGCAATGTCCTGGTGTACCCGGCAAGATTGATACAATTCTTGCTACGGCAACGATCCACTATTCCCTGGGCAAGATCTCTGTCGTCTTCCATACCAATGATTCCGACAGAAAACCCCCTCCTGGTTAGCTCTTCGGCCACGATGCAAAAATTCTCCAGGGGCCAGGCCCTTATGGGAAGCAGTCCTCCGCTGGGGTACACCAGCACCAGGTTTCTCCCGCTCATGCAGGGAAAATCATGTTCAAGGCGTTCCCTGAACCGGCTGATCTCCGCAGGTTCTAGATTCAAGACAGGCCCCCGCCAGCACCCGTCGCCTGTGGACTCTTTCACCATGGGTTTGTCCTTGGATTCCATGGCCTTAGCCAGCGCGAGGAACTGGAGCGACATGTGACGATAAGGGTTGTAGAGTACCGGCCTGTTAATGTAATTTCCACGGAAAAGCCCTTCCTGGGTGTAAGGATGAAACCCAACTCGAATCTTGGCGCCACTCAAATAAGAATATATGCTGCTCACCCTGGCAAAAAGCTCACAATCCAGGACCGTATCGATATTCTCTTTGCGCATCCTCTTTATCGCCTTCAAGCTGCTCTTTAGGAGTCCGCTCAGGGAATTCCCATCCACTGACAGGATATTCTCCCTTGGAACGACATCCAGAATCTCCAGAAATTCCCGGTTCCGTTCAAACAGCAGGACATACAGGGACGTCTTGGGGTATCTCCGGCGCATATATTCAAACATCGGTGTGGCCAAGAGGAGACTGCCCATTTCCGAGAGGAGTATTACGAGGATCTTGGAAGGAATATCCCCGCTTCTTTCTTGCCTCCCCGTTCCGGGCACCAGGGAAAAAAGGCCACAGAGCAGGGATCCTGCAATGCGATCAATTCTGCGCTGTAGATCAATATTCATGTCTATTTAAGCCACTTTTAAGATAAAAAGGATATATCTTTATATTTTAGCTAATTTTCGATTCCTTTTCCAATATTTTTTGTAATGATGTCCAAATTCCTCTCCAGCTCTTTCCCCTCCTGTTCCAGTGCCTGGTAAAGAAGGGGCAGGATGATCCGGGCTGAAAGCTGGATATCTCCTCTTGTCCCCTCATGGATCAGCCCAATCACCTGAGAAAAGAGTTGCCTTTCCCCCTGAAACAGCCTGACTACCCGTGCCGCTTCTCTCCTGCTGAGTTGCTGGTGGCCCTTGACGGAATATACCTCCATGAGGTGGAGACGGGGCGTTATGTCCCTTGGATTCACTTCCAGCGCTCTCTTAAAGGCCATGACCGCCCTCCCGGACCAGCCCTTTTTCTTGTATGCGATTCCCAGGTACAGGAGTGCTCTGGCCGCAAGCTCTTTTTCTCCCAGGGCCCTGGTGAGGTGGTAAATGGCCCTGTCCGGCTTGTTTTCTTTCAAGAAGTAGACTCCCATATTGAAATTCACTGAGGGATCGGCCGGGTTGGTGTTGTAGGCTGACATCAAGTATTTTTTGGCTTTTTCACTCTCCCCTCTCAGCTCGTAGAGGCCGGCGAGGCTGTTCAAGGCGTGATAGAATCCTGGGTCCATGTCCAGGGCCTTTCTGTAGTAGTATTCCGAGGCCTCAAGATTTCCCACGTCTCCGTACAGTTTCCCCAACTGGTAAAAGGTCAACATCCTTTCGTTTCTCTTGTGCACTACAGGGCTCTTTAACGCCCTTTCAAACTCAGCCCTGGCAGTTGATAAGTTCCCCTTCTCCTGGTAGTAGACGCCCAGGTTATGATGAACTCGCCAGTGGTCCGGCGCCTTGAACGAGGCATCAGTCCAAAGGCTACCCGGGTCTTTCCAGGCGAAGTTTCTGATGTAGGTGCCGCTACCCAGGCCGATGATGAGCAGTATCATAAAGCTCACAAGCACCCCTTTCATGGCCTTCTTCTCAGCGTACCTGTCCAGGGCCAAGGCAAAGGCCGCTGCAAAGGGGATAAAGAACATCATAGAAGGAATATAGTTCCTGTGCTCAAACACGAGTTCCAGGGGTAGTACGGTTGATTCCACCGCATGGTTTGCGAGAAAGAACAGGAAACTGAATGAAATCAAGGTAATTCTCTTTGCCCTGAATAGAATAGCAGAAAGGCGGTAGAGCCGATGATGAAGATGATGGCCGGGAGGGTGGTCACCGGGTGAAAAGGGGACGTTGAGACCTGGATGCTGTGTGCCACGCTGAGTCTTTCCGGTGAGGGATAGAGCAACTGGCTCACATAGAAAAGCAAAACCCTCGGCTCAGTAAGGAGCCTCTGGTAGAGGGTAAAGGGGCGATCTTGATACCCTGAAAGGAAAGAAAGGAGGCTTCCCTCCCTGTACAAAAAGTAGCCGCCTCCGGCCACTATCGTTATCCCCGCAAGGAGGAAGATTGTCTTCAGATTTCCAAACAGGGCTCGGCCTCTTATGCCTTGAAAAAAGAGGATCTCGAAGAGGAGCAGGGAAATGGGCAGAAGTGCGGCGTTCTCCTTCGATCCCAGGGCAAGGATGAAAGCACAGGCACACATGACACCAAAGAGAATCCTTTGTTTCCTCGCCGGGGCGGTGCGGGCCCTGAGATAAAAATACATTGCCATGATGTAGAACATCCCTGCCAGGGACGCCATTCGCTGGACGATATATGTCACGGCCTGGGTCTGGATGGGGTGAATGGCCCAGAGAAACGTGCTCAAGAGGGCGATGAAATAACCCCTGGAGCCGTACCTTTTCTCAAGAGAAGGAAGATGCATGGCGCTGTACATGAACAGGAAGAGAAATACCGACGCTACCACGTGGACCGTGATATTCGCCAGGTGGTATCCTCTAACGTCCAGACCGCCGAAGTAATAGTTGAGGGCAAAGCTCAAGGCCGCTACGGGCCTGTAAAGGATTGTCGGGTTTCTCTGATCAGAGTACAGGGCTGCCTTGATCCCCTCCCATCGAAGCCCTGATAGATGGATCCTGTGATTGTCCGTGATATTCGGTATGTCATCAAGATGCCAGGAACAATCAAGGGAGTTGCTGTAGAACAGGAAGAGGGCAATGGTGAGGGCACAGGCAGCAAAAATGCTTTGACGTGCACTGGGGGTATTTCTTTGGCTCGGGGCGCTGTTTTCGAGGTTCATCGTCTCAAGAGAGATATCTGGATCGTCGTGCGGGTTTGGAAAAGTCAAGCCTCCTTTCTTCCGATGACATTGTGCGGTCAGCAGGAGAATGTTTTGTACCAGAAAAAAGTGAACCGGCCAGGAAGCCAGTTCACCTTTTTCCCTGTCAACATGTGAAGCTTACGTGTTGGTTACACTTCCACCAGGACCCACAAGCGAGTAGGTCTTATCACCACTGCTGTGCATCGAAGTCATGGTGTACCCGGAAGTATCCGCGTTTACAATACCTACCGTAACATTGTCAGTGGTATACAGCCCGTACGTAGAACCGGTAATATTGGTTATAGTCCCGGTGTAGGTCTTCTCATCCACGTAGTAGGCTTCTTGCGCCGTCGC
Source organism: Deltaproteobacteria bacterium (assembly GCA_019308525.1). The sequence continues at coordinate 1,335 of JAFDIC010000510.1, read as the reverse complement.
GGCGTTCCTCAGGTCCGCCACTGCGGCGGAGTTGTATGATCTCCTCCTGTAAGCTGAGAACTGGGGAATTGCTATCGCCGCAAGAATACCGATGATGGCAATAACGATCATCAACTCAATCAGGGTAAAACCCTCTTCACTCATCTTTTTGTTCATTTTTGTTAACATTTTTTCTTTTACCTCCTCTTATTCTTTGAAAGACGATCCCGGTTTAAGGTTGATCTGTGACTGATTCCATCACCTCCTTTCATTTTGCCATTCTAGCTATTGTTTTTTTGGCCTCCTATTACAAATTGCCAGGCCCGATCGTCTAACCTGCTAAAGGTCATATACAAATACCGTGCCATTGAATCTGCCAGATCGAATTATGTTGACTATTCAATGAGTTACCCAGAGCTGGAAAGACCGGGAAGAATTCCGGTGCATTAGGACGGGAGTTTTCGGCCAAAATCGGGGCTCCGGAGGACATTTTTTGTTTGCTCCGGGACATTTTTTGTAATGATTCGCGGGCTCAGCGCCGTAACATTGTGTTATTATTGAGATTTCATAGGAAAGGAAGGCTTTTGGAGGGGTGCCGAGAACCGAACTATTCTCCGTTTCCATGGAGCCCCAGCTTCTCGAGACGGTACCGGAAAGACCTCATACTTATTCCCAGGAGGTTCGCGGCCCGTTGTTTCGACCCGTGTGCTATTTCGAGGGCCCTTACAATGTAATCCTTTTCAATGTCGGCCATTACCTCGTCAAGATTGATCCCGGAGTGGGTCAGGTCACGCCGTCGCCTATTCTTGCTGATCCTGTCTCTCTGGAAATTTGACAGGGTTAGGCTCTCAGGCAGTACTATACTGGATGTCTCCAATGCGATGCTCCTCTCTATTATGTTTTCCAGTTCCCTGACATTGCCCGGGAAGGTGTATTGCTGGAGGAGATCCATTGCATATGCAGAAATTTTCTTTACATCCTTTCCCAGTTCACGGGAGTATTTTTCTAGAAAGTACTGGGACAGGAGTGGGAGATCACCGTCCCGTTCCCGCAGGGGGGGCATGGCGATCTGGATTACGTTGAGCCTGAAGAATAGATCCTCCCTGAACTTGTTGTCAATGACCTCCGCCTCCAGGTCCTTGTTAGTCGCCGAAATAAAGCGCACATCCACTCTCTTCTCTTCAGTCCCGCCCACTGCCGTGAAAGTCCTTTCCTGTACCACCCTGAGCAGCTTTACCTGCAAGGAGGGGGGCAACTCTCCTATCTCATCAAAGAAGACCGTCCCACCGTCTGCCGCATCGAAGAGCCCTTCCTTGTCAGCAAGGGCCCCTGTGAACGCCCCCTTCTTGTATCCGA
>JAFDIC010000509.1 GCA_019308525.1 Deltaproteobacteria bacterium | reverse complement strand
GCGACCAGAATCTTAACCTCCCCTACCTTGCAAATGCCTCTCCATGGCCCCACCCCTCTGTGCTCAGCTTCGGCCATGAGGTGGACATCGAGGAGGCCGCAAAGTATTTTCCCGAGGATATCATCTTCGGAAATATTGAGCCTGCCGTGATACAAACCGGGAGTCCCCTGAGGGTCTACGAGCTCTCCAAAGCCGCAATCCAGAAGGGCAAAAAGGCCCCCGGAGGCTTCATCTTAGGCCCGGGGTGCGGTCTTCCTCCCACCGCACCACCAGTCAATGTTTATGCCATGACCAAGGCTGTTAACGACTTCGGATGGTATGACTGACACCAAGAAGACCAGCTGGTCCCCCTTTTTCCGTGAAATGACAGGGGCTTCTATGGTTTCGACGTCCGATCATCAATGCCCTGGTTCATTCGACCATGGAGAGCCTGACATATTGATTCCTTTCCTCCACGCTCGAACCCTTGCTTGGCAACCGAGTAAATGGAATGGGAACGTATGTCCAATGTGCCTGAATCTCATAGGAAACACAAAGAACAGGGTCAAACCTCACATTTGACAAATTGACTTTTGGATGAAGTTCAAAACTGCCTCCAAAAACAATTTGTTTTATCGCTTCGCTCGAATACTTCAATCGGCTTGAGTTACCGCGGAAACCATGAAAACCAAGTCTATTGAACGCATCGCAAGATTCCATTTGTAAAATGTGTAGGTTTGACCCCGACTTTTACATGTCGCATCCACCACCATGGGTGTACCCATCTTGGAAAAATGGGGAAAGAGCACATCACTCTCCTTCATCCCCTTGTTAAAGGCATCCCTTGCAACCTTCAGCTTCTCCTTGTCAGCTACCTCTACTTTGCCGGTACCCCTGACCGCTATCGCTCTGAGTTTCTTGGACCCCATCACGGCTCCTAAACCCTTCCGGCCCACAGCCCGCATTTCATTGATAATAGATGCTATCTTTATCATGTTCTCCCCGGCAGGCCTAATACAGGCAACCCTCACGTTCTGATCATTGAGCTCGTTCTTGATTATCTGCTGTGTGTCCGTTGTCTTCATGCCCCAGAGCTTCTTCGCAGGCCTAGAATTGATGAACTCGTAGAAAGTCAAAATTGGGATGGCAAAGTAAAAGGCTTCAAGTAAGTGGTCAAGTTGAGCTTGCGAAATCCTGTCGTCGGATGCGCGAGAATCTCGTGTGATCCCTGCCCAAAGATGCGGGAAATCGCACCGAGGTGAAGCGCAACGCAGATCAGTAGATCCCCCCTGCGGGGAATTGGACTTTTTACGAAGGCAGCAAGATTCATACGTGAAAGAAGCGGGTACGACCTGCAAAGAGTGAGAGCCTCAAAATCTTCAGTTTTTGAACCCTTTCAAGCTTGACGGTTGACTATTTATGGACTATATTAAGTCACTTCGAAAAGGGGGTACCATTATGAAACTGTCCAACCAGATTAGGCCCATCAGCTACCTGAAGGCCCATGCCGCTGAAATTGTAAGAAACCTTTCCAAACAGAAGGAGCCACTCATCATCACCCAGAATGGCGAAGCCAAAGTGGTCATACAAGACATCGAAAGCTACGAGCAAACCCAGCAGACAATTGCTCTCCTGAAAATCCTATCGCTCGGAATTCGTCAGATTGAGGAAGGCAAGGTTTTACCTGCTGAGGATGCGATAAAGCGTCTTCGTGAACGGCAGGAGGCCCGGTAATGCCATTGGCGGTTTTGCTGACCAACGACGCAGCACGCGATCTCAACGAACTTTATGATTATGTCGCTGAGCATGATTCACCCCGAAAAGCGGACTATGTTTTGGAGCAAATTGAGAAGACATTCTCTACTTTATCGGAGTTCCCAGGGCGGGGCGTCTACCCAAAAGAACTCTTGGAGCTGGGGATCAGAGAATACCGGGAGATTTTTTTTGGACCTTACCGTATCATTTACCGTGTTATGGATCAGGAAATCTATGTTCTACTGATTGTGGACGGCCGTCGTGACATGCAATCCCTCCTGTTGAGAAGATTATTAGAGGCATGACAAGGTATATTGTACGAAGTCGTCAAGCAGAACGGGCCCACCACAAAACTTTTGAGGAAAACTATGTCTGCCCTCTAGTTTACCACAATACCCCCCAGGTGATCCTTCGCTGCCAGGTTCGGAGGCAATTTCACATACTCGACCAGTTCATCAGGCGTGAGTTGCATTATTAATGCCCTCAATGGTCTTTTCAAAGACATAACGGATTGCATCTCGATAATCCGTCAACGTTTGAGAATTCTCGTCTCTGCCAATAATTGGTCTCACTTGGGGCCTTAAGGGGATCTGAAGAGGCCCCAAGCTCCAAATGAGTTAAACCATTACTGGCAACCTATTTCGCGCCGATTTCCTCTGCAACATATTCGAGGCCCAGCTCTTTGAGCTTGTTCCTGGTTGGGGTTCCTGTACTCACCTCCCAGCCTCTTGCCTCGTAGTACTCATCCAGCATCTGGTCAAGGTCCTCCTTGCTGATATAGTGACCCTTGGCCGCTCCCCCCTTCAGGGGCTCAGTCATAATCCTGTCGGGCAAAGTGTCATCTTTCCTGCTGAATCCTTCCCGTACATTAAAGGCGCGGGCCAGGTTGTTGATCCTCTCACCCACCCTCATGACATCATCAGGGTCAAACTGCAGACCGGTCACCGCCTCCACCAGGCTGGCCGTATTCTCAGTCGCAAAGGGCGCTACCGCCATGTCAAGGAGAAAACCACACAT
>JAFDIC010000508.1 GCA_019308525.1 Deltaproteobacteria bacterium | reverse complement strand
CAAAAGAGACCTTTTGGAACAAAGACGTAAATTCCGCTATGGAGGCCCCGTCATTTTGTTTTTGACACGGATTGCACGGATTACACGGATTTCTTAGGCAGCGGGATTCGGGCCTCCGAATCACCGCTGCAACCCATCCCGCCAAAGGGGAGAAACTCTTCTTTCTGCCCTCCGCCTTTTGTCCCACTTTCCTCTGGCTTACTGCTTACTGTTCGCTTCTTTCTTGTCACTCGTGACTCGTCACTTCCTCATATCGCAGCAACATGCTGCTCCTACAGGGAAGGCAGGGATCGCAACAGAATGTTGCTCCTACAACGGGGGGTTCAAGGTTCTGGGTTCAAGGTTACCGGATCGCGGTCAGATGCCGGTCCCCCATCCTTTTTCTCTTCGGTCTTCGGTCGTCCGTCCTCTGTCCTCTGTTCCCTGCTCACTTGTTTGCTGTTTTTCCTTGTGCCTGCTTCTTCATCCTCAAGTAGCCGTCGATGAACATATCGATGTCTCCGTCCATGACCCTATCCAGGTTCCCGACCTCCAGGTTGGTTCGGTGGTCCTTGACCATCCTGTAAGGGTTGAACACATAGGACCTTATTTGGCTTCCCCAGGCAATCTCTTTCTGATTTTGGTGCAATTCCTGCTTTTTTTCTTCCAGCTTCCTTCTCTCCAGTTCGTACAACCGCGCCCTCAATACCTTCAAGGCCATGTCCCTGTTGCGGTGCTGGGATTTTTCATTCTGGCACTGGACCACGATACCGGTCGGGATGTGGGTGATCCTCACGGCGGAGCTGGTCTTGTTCACATGCTGCCCGCCGGGACCGCTGGCCCTATAGGTATCAATACGAATGTCCTTTTCCTCTATTTCGATCTTGATATCAGTGTCCACTTCCGGATAGACGGACACAGAGGCAAAGGATGTGTGTCGTCTCCCGGTGGCATCAAAGGGGGAAATCCTCACCATGCGGTGTATTCCGTGTTCGGACTTCAAGTAGCCGTAGGCATAGGGTCCTGACACGGTAAAGGTGACACTTTTTATGCCCGCTTCATCGCCGGCAAGGTAATCGATGATCCGTGTGGAGAACCCCTTGGATTCGCACCAGCGGAGATACATTCGCAGGAGCATTTCCACCCAGTCCTGGGCCTCGGTACCACCTGCCCCGGCATTTATGGACACTATGGCATTTCTCCTGTCATCCGGGTCCCCCAGGAGGGAACGAAACTCTAGTTCCTTGACCTCCTTTTCCAGCCGGGAAACGTCCCTTTCCACTTCCTCCAGGACCGTGCTGTCTTCTTCCTCGTCGGCCATCTGGGCCAGGATCTTGGCGTCTTCGGTTGCGTGAAAATGACGCTGCCACTGATCAATGACCTCTTTCAAATGGGCCCTTCGCTGGCTGATCCTGGAGATCTCCTCCTTGTCCTTCTGCCAGAAATCAGCCTGAGCCATTATCTTTTCCAGCTCTTGAAGCTCCTTTTCCTGCGTGTCCAGGTCAAAGATGCCCCCTGAGGTCCTGAAGTTGACCCCTTATGTCTTCTATTTTCGAAATGACTTCCTGGTACATCCCTAATCTCCTTTCCCTTTATCGATGCTTCCATAAAAACCCCATCTGCAGTGCAACGCAGAAATTGGACTTTTTACGAAGCCATCAATCCTTGATTCGAACGCCATATTCATCGATTCCTGATTGGATCCTTCCCCCGGCGGCCGGTTCAAAGATGGAATTCCGGGTCCTGTCCAAGATGCTTCCAGGGAGAGGACTATCTTTTAAAAAGTTTATTATACCATAACTTTGCGAACAATCTAATCAATATTAATACAAGTGTCAGCAGGACAAAGACATCCCCGTACCGGTTGTAAAAGGTCCGGCCATGGTTCGATCTCTTTACTTCCGCCAAAAGAACCGCCTCTTGGAAAAGCTGGCTTTGAGCGTAGATCCTGCCCCTGGGGTCTATGAAGGCACTTATCCCGGTGTTTGCTGCGCGAACCAGAGGCCTGTCGTTCTCCACGGCCCTGAACACCGCCATGGAGAGGTGCTGAAAGGGCGCACTGGTCCTGCCGAACCATGCGTCGTTAGTCAGGTTAACCAGTATATCGGCACCATTCGCAACATGCTCCCTCGCAATCTCAGGGAATATGGCCTCAAAGCAAATGAGGATTCCCGGGGAGACCAGGTCCGCCTTCAAAGGCTCAATTCTCCTGCCGGGTGTAAAGTCTCCGGCGGCAGGGACCAGCCGATTGACAAAGGGAAGGAACCTCTTCATGGGCACGTATTCGCCAAAGGGAACCAGGTGGACCTTGTCATAGAATGAAATGTTTCCTCCCCGCGGAAGATAATACACCCTGTTGTAATATCTCACTTCATTTCCTTCTCGTTCATAGGCCGGGCTGCCGAAGATGATGTCGCTATCGAGGATCTTGGATATTTCAAAGACAACCTTTGAGAGGTCATTATTCTCCTGGAAAAAGAAGGGGAGTGAGGTCTCCGGCCATACCACGAGGTCTGGGCGGAAAGAGGCCGCGGAAAGGGAGAGTCGGGTGTATATATCCATTGTCTTCTTCTGGTAATTGTGATCCCACTTGACGGATTGATCGATATTCCCTTGAACCACAGCGACCTTCAGGGAAGGGCTCCTTTGCCTGAAGGGAGGCTCCTGGGAGAGGCGATAGTGACCGTAGAGAAGCACGGAGAGGACCATGGACAGTAAGAGGGGGAAATCCCGTCTCAGCGTAGCCTTCAGCAACCGGGATTCCTTGAATGCCATG
>JAFDIC010000053.1:27322-39801 GCA_019308525.1 Deltaproteobacteria bacterium | reverse complement strand
AGTTTAGCCCCGGTGTTGTCCCGCCTCAGACGGCGGGATGTCCTGGACCCCCGCAAAGCGGGATCTTCGACTGGCTAAACTAGACGATGGGGACCCTAAATCATGATTCAACAGTCAAGACGAAAACCGGGTTCCCCCAATGCTGCTGGCATACTGGTGGGCCGTGCAGGAATCGAACCTGCGGCCAACGGATTAAAAGTCCGCTGCTCTACCTGACTGAGCTAACGGCCCTTTTGGGAAACCTAAAAACTAATATCTTTCCCCTGTTTTGTCAAAAGTTTTTTGCCCAGCGGTTCTCTTTTTCCTGAAGGCCGGCGCCTACTCTCTCTCAGGAAGATGTTTTCTTTTATGAGGCTCAGCTCTTCCCGGTTGGGGACATAGGGATAGTTCCACTGGCGGGGGCCCGGAAGGCAGTTCCCAAAGGGGCGGTTGCACGCCACCTCTCCATCGGGACCAAGGCACCCTGTGGTCATGAATGGATGTCCACTGCTGATAACCTGCATGAGCTCTGGTTCATCGAGCCCGAAATGGACGATTCGGCCATCATCGTCAAAGCCCATATCACGGTACCTGCTCAGGTCCCTCTCTATGACACAGCGGGCAAGCTGGACTCTCAGGTAGCTGGACCAGGGTGGTTGGGGCCTTCCGGCCATGATTGATCGTTCCTCGGCATAGAAGGAGAATAGATGGCTGCAAACACCCATCTGCCATAGCCTGTCCATCAGCGAGACCATTTCTCTTTCGCTCTCACCCATACCCACCATGAGATGCACACCCACCTGCCCGCTTCCAAACACCCCCACGCAGGACTCGATCATCCTCCAGTATTTTTCCCACCTGTGGGGCCCACCCACGCCATTTCCCCGGTACTTTTCAAACAACTCCTTCTTTGCCAGGTCCAGGGCGACACCAACCCTGTCCACCCCCGTCTCTTTGAGGAGCAACAAATCGTGCTCATCCATGATAGTGGGACTCAAGAGCACAGATACAGGAATTTTCGTCTCATTCCCGAGGCGGCGTGCCATTTCTATGGTATCCGCCCTCCCCCTCCCATTGGTGATCATGGATATGCAGCTCCTTTTTACATATTCGGGAGCGTGATTGATCGCCTCAATGACCCTATCAAAGGGGTACAGGGGCCAATCCACATGGATAAAGCTCTTTTCCTGGTATCTTCCCGGGCGTTTCCTGGCCAGACCACAGTAAGCACAATTGGCAGAGCAGCCTTCCCGGTAATAGAGGAGCAGGTTGACACACCTGTTTCTTGCACCACGATACATCTTCCCCCGGATCAAACCAAGGGAGATTGCAGTGGCACGACTGATCTTGGCGTATTCAGGGCTCCTTTTTTCTCCCTTTGCCACAGAAACACACCCTCTATTGATTAGATTTCTGGTACCATCCCCGAAGAGTCAAAGTCTTTCCTGATTTTTCTTGGCCATGAGTATTGCCAGAACCAGGCTTTCAGGCTCCAGGCCGTAGATCATATCCTTCTCCCACACCCTGTCGACATTTTCCTCTATGCTCTCCTCCCTTGCAGACGTCCATCGAAGGGCACTCTCCAGGCGGTGTATACTCTCATCAGAGGAGAAAAAATCCCCGGCAATGATGATATTCTCGATTGAGCCCCCGGAGAGCGAGAGATACACCTCAAGGAGACCCGCCCTGGTCTTCAGGCGGCCTATTCCCATCCTGGACCTGGGGTGTTTATGGGAAAAGATCCATTCCCTGCTCATATATCTATCAGTAATGAGATCCTGAATTTTTCTCTCTTCCCAGTCATCCGGTTTGCACTTCCTGAATTCTATGTCCAGTTCCTCCTCGAAGGATTCCTGGATCGAATCAATAACGTCCTTTACGTGGATAACCTTTCCGGTCTCCTGCCTGACGGTGGTAATCCTCTGGCTGAAACAGTTGTACCCCTTGTCGTGTACCTTTATCAGGGGAGTTTTCATGATATCCAGCATCAGGGGAATGTCGAAATCCACCAGGAGGCTGGTGTGAAACAACAGGGCCCTGCCCTTGTCAGAGGCCGCTGAAAGACCGGCTATCTTTCTGCCCTTCACCTCGAGATCGTTTTTCGGCCTGAAGCGGGCTTCTATGCCGAATTTTCCCAGTGCGGAGGAAAGGACTCCGCCCAGCGATTCAAAGATGCCGCCGATACTGCCCCCTTTCAAAGAGGGGTGGTTCACCGGGATCCCCAGGCCCAGGGCGACGATCTCGGGTCCCATGATCACGGTACCCCCACCCGTACTTCTCCGGTTGTACTCGATTCCCCTTGCCTCACACCTTTTCAGGTTCACGGCAGCCTCGATGTCCTGGTATTTTCCCACTATGATGGAGGGGATGAATGTATACAAGTGAAGTATGGGAGCAGAAGCATGCTCTGTCACAGAAAGTGGTAGTGCGTCATCCACTGCAAGGCCTTCAGCAGTGGATACCGGGACCGACACGTTCTTGAATAACCGCCAGGTTTCCTTCATGGGATAAACTGTCTGGAAAGGGAGGAGCCCTGTTCAAAACCGGTGACTCCAAGAGCCCTGCTCCAGGGGGAACAGTCCAACACGGCAACCCTCACCTGCCATCTTCTGGCTTAGGCCTTGGCCTTCTCTTGCTCTGCCCTCCTTATCTCCTCTTCTATGAAGGCGACAACCGCGTCACCGTGTATCAGGTTCTCCAGCTCGGATTCGAGCTCGTCAGTCGCTTCAATCACGATTATCCAGCCTTTTCCGTAAGGGTCTTTGTTTATCAGGGTAGTGTCATCTTCCAGATCCTCGTTTATCTCCGCCACCTCCCCTGAGACCGGTGCAACCAGATTCCCTATCCATTTCCTTGACTGAATCTTGCCACACACTTCGCCCTGGCTGACTTCATCCTCTTCTTCAGGAAAATCCACGAACACTATGTCTCCTGCTTCCTTCTGAAAGAAATCGGTCATACCCACGGTGACCCTCGTCCCGTCAACCCTTGCCCAGCTATGCTCCTTGTGATAGTAGAGATCATCCGGCATATCATAGCCCATGATTTCAGCCATCAGTTCCTCCTCCTTTCTACCTGTTGCTGGCTTCGTGACATTTTAGCCTTTGCCAGGATAATGGTCCCTTTCGCCGTTTGGAACGCCTCAAATGATACCTGGTTTCATTCTAACACGGAAACCTGGTCCTCAGGGCCAGGTCAGAGATCATTGGATCTGCCTTGAGAAATGAAAAGGCTCTAAGTCCGAAGCACGAAATCCGAAACAATACTTAATGACCAAAATTCAAATGATCCAGACAATAGGCGTAGCGATTATGATTTTGTTTTTGTCATCAGGACATTTGACATTTGATTTTGTTTCGAATTTCGAGATTCGGATTTCGGGTTTTGCCAACGCGAGAACAACAAATCATACCCTCTGGGCTTAGACCAAAACCGGGCCCTTTGGCCCCGGATTTTTACTTGCACCGGGGCTTCAGAACGCATGCGGTCTTCCTCCCGGACCTCACCTTTTTCCTCATCCGGTTGGCTCCTTGAACCTTGCCTGCACCGCCCGTGCGTGAATAGGCAGGCCCTCGGCTTCCGCAAGGGTGACAATAACGTCTCTCAGTCCTTCCAGGCCTGCCTTGCTCAGGTATTGAAAGGTCGGCTTCTTGATGAAGTCATCAACTGACAGGCCGGAAAACATCCTGGCACACTGGCCCGTGGGAAGGACGTGGTTGGTTCCAGAGGCATAATCCCCCACCGGAACAGGGGCATAGGGTCCAAGGAATATGGATCCCGCGTGTCGTATCTTGTTCAAAAGGATAAAGGGGTCTTCCGTCAGGATCTGGAGGTGTTCCGTGGCGTATTCATTCGTAAAATCAACGGCCATTTCCATGTCATCCGCAATCAGCACGTGGGAGTGCTTGGAAATGGATGATTCAAATATCTCCTTCCTCGGCAGGGAGTCAAACTCCTCATCGATCGATCTGCAAACCTCTTCAGCCAGGGCCTCCGAGGTAGTCACCAGCACGGCCGCTGAATCCGGGTCGTGCTCAATCTGGGAGAGGAAATCCACCACGATCAGTCCTGGATCAGCCGTCTCGTCAGCCAGTATCAATGCCTCGCTCGGACCGGCAGGGGAATCGATATCCACCTGCCCGTAAACCGCCATCTTGGCTGCTGTCACATACTTGTTCCCTGGCCCAACGATCTTGTCTACACGCGGTATGGACTCTGTCCCGTAAGCCAGGCTGGCTATCCCCCACGGTCCACCTACCTTGAAGACCTCGTCGCAACCCGCGATGTCCGCCGCTACAAGTGTTACAGGATTTGCGACCATTCCCTTGTTTGGAGGAGTAACAGCGACCACCCTTCCGACTCCGGCCACCTTTGCGGGCAATACGGTCATGAGGATCGAGCTCGGGTAGGCCGCAGTACCTCCCGGTATGTAACAGCCCACTATGTCCATGGGTCGTATGATGCGGCCGGCCAGGATACCCTCCCGCACCTCGATAGACCACATTTCCCTCTCGCGCTGCGCCTCGTGGAACTTGACAATGTTTTCAGTTGCAACCTTGAGGCTGCTGATAACCTTCTCATCCACCTGTTCATAGGCCCGTTCTATCTCCACCCTCGTAACCTTGAGGTCGGACGGAGAAATGTCTTCTTTGTGTTTCCTGTAATGCTTGAGAGAAATCACGTCACCCATTTCTCTTATTTCTTTAACGATACTCAAGGTCTGTTCGTAGATTGATGAAATGTCTTCCATGGATCTTTCCATGATCGCCCTTCTCTTCCCGGGGCTAAGTTCGCTGATTCTTTGGGGTTCTATGATCATAGCCGGCTATCCTTCTCCTTTCTGCCAAAGTTTCTCAACCTTCCATAGTCTCTTAGAGCATCAACGGTGCTCTGAAAGGCAAGTTCACTCCAGGGTATCTCCTCCAGGGAACAAAGTCTCACATCTTCTGTCTCATCCCCTGCTATGAGATCGCCGGAAACGTGCTGCGCTGTGTACACCACCACAACCTCGGTCTTCCCCTCGTAAGAATAGATCCCCAGGAGATCCCTCAACCTGATCTTTATGCCGCATTCTTCTTCTGTCTCCCTCAAGGCCGCGCTCCTTATCTCCTCACCCCTGTCTACAAATCCGCCCGGCATAACCCACTTGCCCTTCTGAGGGTCCATGGCTCGTTTCAACAGGACCACCCTGTTATCCATTTCTACCACAGAGCAGACAACGAGTTTGGGGTCCAGATAGAATACGAACTCACACTCTCTGCATACGAGTCTGGAAGGTTCCTGTTGCTTGAGGTTCTTGCTTACGAGTTCGCCCCCGCAAACAGGACAGAACCTGAATATATACTGCTGGTGATGCATCTTATCAACTGATTTTTGCTGTTCGTCCCCTCCGATTTAGTTCTTGACTATCAATCTTTCTATCACTTACCTTAGTCATAAGCAAGGGCAATAATTTCCAGGGACGTGGACATTTACCCGCGTCTCTTCATTCTATTCTTGATCTTGAGAAGTCGGTTCTTCAGGGTTGACGGGTCATGGCCTCCAACGACTATCCAAAGGAAATAATCCTCAAGAATGGTTCCGGCGTGACGCTCAGGCCCCTGGCACCCGGTGATGAAAAACTTCTTTTCGCTTTTTTCAATGGCCTGTCCGATGACGACAGATGGTTCCTGGATGCCGATGTCAGGGACCCCCGGGTAATAGAAGACTGGGTGCGTACGGGAGAAAATGAAAAGGGCGTTTCGGTGGTTGCCATCCTGGAGGGTAAGATCATCGGGATCGCAAACTTACACAGGCCTCATTCTGGATCAAAACGGCATATTGGAGAAGTGGAAATCTCCGTGGCTCCAGGATTTCGCAAGAAACACCTCGCGACGTGGATGTTGCTTGACCTCATGAACTTTGCCATGTCCATGGGCCTGGAGATCCTGGTCATGTATATGGTCGAAGGCCGGGATTCGTCTTTGATGGGGAGCCTGAAGAGGCTTGGATTTTCCCCGGAGGCTGTTTTTAGGGACTACCTGAGAGACAAGGAAGGCAACCCCTACAGTCTGGTAGTCATGGTCAAGCGTCTACAGCTTGGACTCGACAGTGACCGTTTCCAGGATGTAAACGCGTCCGGCTAGATTGTTCTCGTCTTGTGCTATGCGCCACCCTTTCAGGTTTGCCCCTTACCATAGAAACGCCATCTCTGCCCTGGGCCGGAATCCGGAAGATGCCCGGATCCGCTGTATTTGCAAAGTGTTACGAATTTAGCCTTTTGTCTGGATCATGGAACGCCTGGCGAGCAGACTGAACCCTGATGTGGAAACCTGTAGCCTCCACTTACCCGAGGCCACCGGAGTCTACCTTTTCAAGGATGAATCCGGCCGGATTCTTTACGTCGGGAAGGCAAAAAACCTCAGGAAAAGAGTCCTGTCCTATTTCAGGCCCCGAAACGGTCAATCCCCCAAGACTTCTTTAATGATAAGCCGCGCAAAAACCATCGAATATATATTGACTTCCACAGAAAAGGAAGCCTTTATCCTTGAGAGCAACCTGGTCAAGGAACACGGGCCAAGATACAATATCGTCCTGAGGGATGACAAGCAATACCCTTGCCTCCGCCTGGACATACAGAATGCCTATCCGAGACTTGCCATCGTCAGGAAGATCAAGAAGGACGGCGCACTATATTTCGGACCTTACTCATCCGCAAATTCCGTTCGAAGCACCCTCAGGCTGATCGAACGCATCTTTCCCCTGAGAAAATGCAAAGGTGTCTCACTGCCGAAAAGGACCAGGCCCTGTCTCAATTACCAGCTCGGTAGATGCCTTGGACCATGCGCCAACCAGGTTTCCCCTTCCTTATACCGGGAGATCGTGGATCAGGTCAGACTTTTTCTTGAAGGCCGAAATCAGGAGCTGATCAGGAAACTCGAGAGAGACATGCTGTCAGCCTCCAATTCCCTGGACTTTGAGAAGGCCGCCAAGGTTAGAGACCAGATCAGGGCCCTCCAGAGGGTGATGGAAAGGCAAAATGTGGTCTCCAGGAAGCTGGAAGACCGGGATGTGATAGGGATGGTGGAGACTAACGGCACATTCTTGCTCCTGATCCTGTTCATAAGGAAGGGTTACCTGACCGGGAGTGGGGACTACAGGATAAGACAAAAGAATGCCACACCTTCGGAGGTGATGGAGGCGTTCATAAAGCAATATTATTCACGTGATTCATTCATCCCCAAGGATATCATGATCTGCCATCCAATAGAAGACATTCAATCCGTAACCGAGTGGATCTCCGATCTGGCAGGCAAAAGGGTGAGGATCCATTGCCCGCTACGGGGGGAAAAACGTGAACTCATAGAGATGGCCCTTAGAAACGCAAAAGAACTCCTGAACAGGTACCGGAGCTATCCTGAAGAGCGGCTGGAAGAAATGCTCCGTGACACCCTGAAACTCCGTAGAGTCCCCAGGGTGATAGAGGGGATCGATATCTCAAACATACAGGGAGATATGGCCGTGGGAGCCGTTGTTTCATTCGTCGGCGGCAGACCCGACAAGAAGGGGTACAGGAACTATAAGATAAAAGCGGTATCGGGAATAGACGACTACGCTATGATGTCCGAGCTGGTAAGAAGGAGGCTTTCAAAGAAGGATCCGCCTGACTTGATTCTTGTAGACGGCGGTAAAGGCCATCTCAATGCAGTGAAAAAGACAGTGGATCAGATGGAGCTGCCGGATTCCCCTGACGTCGTTGCCCTGGCCAAATCCGGAGAAAACGGGGGGGAAGAAAAGGTATACATCCCGGATAGAAAAAACCCTCTTAACCTCAGGCCTGATGATCCTGTGATGCTTTTTCTGATGCGCATTAGAGACGAGGCCCATCGAAGGGCCATTACCTACTACCGAAAACGCTTCATGCAGGATTTCAAAGACTCCGAGCTGGACGGTATAGGGGGCCTGGGGGCCACAAGAAAGAAACAGTTGTTACGTTATTTCGGTAGCTTATCCAATCTTTTTCAAGCATCAGTTGATGATTTGCTCGAGGTTCCGGGGATCGGGCCTCACATGGCGGAAAGAATATACAGGGCCCTCAGAGGACAGGAGTGACAAAAACTGTTGACTGCATTCATCTACTTAAGTATAAGTCTAATCCAAGTGCCAAATAGTGATCTTGGGGATATTATATGAACTCATTTCCCTTATCTTAGATCTATTTTTTCCCTAAGTTGACATTTTTGAGCTGATCGTGTAGAGTAACTTCATGGCCTTCCCTTTCCTACAAAAGGAGGTCGGTTTTGGCTCCCAAAAAGACTACCATAGTTTTCCTTCCTGAAGGCAACAAGAAGGTCAGGCAAATAAGGATATCACGGTACCTCCTTTTTCTGATCTGCGCATTCGGCCTCCTCTCCGTTGTTCTGACGGGATTCCTGATTGTGGACTACCGTTCCCTCAAATTGAAGATTCCCTATCTGGTAAGACTCCAGAAGGAGAATCAGCTTCAGAGGACACAGCTCATCGTCCTCACCCAGAAAATCGATCAGATAAGCAGGAAACTGGTCGAACTCAAACAGTTTGACCAGAAGTTGAAGACCATGGTCAATTATGAAATGGATAAGAGAGAACATGAGGTGGGGTCCGGAATCGGTGGCTCTGATCCGCTGATGTCCAGTCCAGAATTGACCATGGCGAATGCGCAAAAGAAGCTGATAAGGCTCATGCACCAATCACTTGAAAACATTGAGGAAGAGATCTCAATCCAGGAGAGTGAAAGAAACGATCTCTATAACTTTTTTGAGCAACAGAGATCTATGCTCGCACATACACCTTCCGTGTGGCCCACCCGGGGATGGGTCAGTTCGCGCTTCGGATACCGGATCTCTCCCTTTACGCAAAAGAGGGAGTTCCACAAGGGGATTGACATAAGCGCAAGGAAAACAGCCCCGATTATCGCCCCTGGAGATGGCATCGTTTCCTCTGTTCGATGGGACCACGGGTATGGAAAGGTCATCACCATAAATCATGATTACGGGATCAAGACGGTTTATGCGCACCTTGACAAGGCCCTGGTCAAGAAAGGGCAGCGCGTAAAAAGGGGCCAAACCATAGCCCTTGTCGGCCAGACGGGGCGCACGACCGGCCCCCATCTCCACTACGAGGTGCACCTCAATGGTGTGCCTGTCAATCCTCTCCGCTACATCCTGGAGTAGGTTTCAGATTTCCTTCTTCAAGCTTTTTGTGTATAATCTTTTCTACAGTCCTGCCCTATCGGGTTCAGTCGTAAATACTTGGTGTGACCCGGGGACACTGGACCGCCCTCATTAGGGCTTCCCTGAAAAATCTCCGGACGGATGGTTCTGAGACGAGGAATCGGGGCCAGATTCAAAGTCTGTCGACAGGTACCGGTTCGGGGATATCGCGGGGGACGAGGTTTCGAGGGCGAAGAGGCGAACACTGCTTGTGGGCTGCCATGGACCCACTTGCCGGGGTCAGCGGAAATACATTGAAACGAGAGATATCAAAACATGCTGGGTAACCTAGTAAGAAACATTTTTGGAAGCAAGAATGAACGGGAATTGAAAAGGATAGCCCCGCTGGTCGAAAGGATCAACGCCCTTGAGCCCGACTTTCAAAGGCTGTCGGATGCAGAGCTCGGTGCCAAGACCGGGGAGTTCAAAGAACGACTTTCCAGGGGAGAAACCCTCGATGAACTCCTCCCCGAGGCCTTTGCGGCGGTGAGGGAAGCCTCGGTAAGGGTCCTGGGCATGCGTCATTTTGATGTCCAGCTCATAGGAGGCGTCGTCCTCCACGAGGGTAAGATAGCCGAGATGAAGACGGGAGAGGGCAAGACCCTTGCTGCCACTTTGCCCCTCTATTTGAATGCACTTACCGGTAAGGGAGTCCACCTGGTCACGGTCAATGATTACCTGGCCAGGCGCGACGCTGAATGGATGGGTGGAATCTACAACTTCCTGGGGATGTCCGTTGGTGTCATAGTGCATGGTATGAGCGACCAGGAACGCAAGAAATCCTACGCCTGTGATATCACTTATGGGACGAACAATGAATTCGGTTTTGACTACCTCAGGGACAACATGAAATTTGACCTGGAAGACTTCGTCCAGAGAGGATTTCACTACGCCATCGTCGATGAGGTGGACAGCATCCTCATAGATGAGGCCAGGACTCCTTTGATCATAAGCGGACCTGTGGAAAGGAGCCAAAACAAGGTCTACCTGGAAGTCAAGCCCCTGGTCATTACCCTGAAGAAGAAGCAGAGCGCGGTCATACGATCCATTCTTCAACAGGTTCGCGCCCGCTTACAGGAAGGCGATGAAAGTGACAAGACAATCGAGTTGCTCCTCCAGGTCAAGAGAGGCGACCCCAAGAACCCGGTCTTTCTGGATATCCTGGCAAACAATCAGGCCCTGAAGAAACAGATAGACCGAATGGAAAGCCTCCTGAGCGCCCAGAAACTGCTCCCGGAGCTGGATAAGGAGCTATACTGTACCATAGACGAACGTACGAATTCCGTTGACCTGACTGAAAAGGGGATCAGGCTCCTCGCCAGCGCCGGTCATGGAGATTTTGTGCTTCCAGACCTGGAGCAGGAGAGTTACAGCGTGAGGGAGGACACCAGGCTGAGTGAAGAGGAAAAGGCCCAACGGCTCCAGGAACTGGAGGAACGATACATGCGGTCCAGCGAACTCCTGCACGCCACCCAGCAGGTCATAAAGGCCTACTGGCTTTTCGAAAAGGACGTCCACTATGTAGTAAAGGACGATCAGGTGGTTATTGTCGATGAATTCACGGGACGAATGATGCCGGGCAGGCGGTGGAGCGATGGGCTCCACCAGGCGGTGGAGGCCAAGGAAGGAGTAAGGGTCGCAGAGGAAAACCAGACCCTTGCCACCATCACCTTCCAGAACTTCTTCAGAATGTATGAAAAGCTGGCCGGCATGACGGGAACTGCGGATACGGAAGCGGCTGAATTTGCGAGCACTTACAAGCTGGAAGTCATTGTGGTTCCTACCAACAAGGAAATGATCAGGATTGATTACCCCGACGTAATATATAAGACGGAGAGGGAAAAATTCAAAGCGGCGGTAGAAGAGATCAAGGAACTGTATGAAAGGGGTCAGCCAGTGCTCGTGGGGACAATCACCATTGAAAAATCCGAGATGTTGAGCAAGATGTTGACGCGCGCCGGCATTCCCCACTCAGTGCTCAATGCCAAGCACCACGAAAAAGAGGCCGAAATCGTGGCAATGGCGGGACAACCGAAAACGGTCACCATCTCTACCAACATGGCGGGTCGCGGTACGGACATAGTCCTGGGACCCGGGGTGGTGGAGCTGGGCGGCCTTCACATCCTGGGCACAGAGAGACACGAGAGCCGCCGGATAGACAACCAGTTGAGGGGAAGGGCTGGCCGCCAGGGTGATCCGGGCTCATCCAGGTTCTACCTTTCCCTGGAAGACGACCTCCTGAGGATTTTCGGTTCCGAAAGGCTGGCTTCGATCATGGACCGCCTGGGGATGGAAGAAGACCAGCCCATTGAACACGGTCTCGTATCCAAGGCCATAGAAAACGCCCAGAAAAAAGTGGAGGCACACAATTTCGACATAAGAAAACACCTGCTCGAGTACGACGATGTGATGAACAAACACAGGGAGATCATATACTCCCTCAGGAAGGATATCCTCACAGGCGAGAGGTTGGATGAAATCATCCTCAGCATGATGGAGGACAAGATTGAGTCCCTTGTTGAAAGGTTTACGGACCCAAAGGCCTATCCGGAGGACTGGGACATCCAGGCCCTCAAGGAAAACATCCTCAGGATATTCGGCTTCCAACCCTCCATAGGGCCGGAAGAAATGGGCGAAGATGCCTTCAACTCCCTGAAGGTAGAAGCCCTGTCGGATCTGCTCAAGGAAGAGGCCCGAAAGACCTACGAAAAGCGAAAAGAGATAATAGGACAGGAGGATATGAGTGCCCTGGAGCGGTACATTATCCTTCAAATAATCGACAATCAATGGGTTATCCACCTCCAGGACATGGAACATATGAAAGAGGGAATCGGTCTGAGAGGCTACGGCCAGCTGGACCCCCTCAGGGAGTACCAAAAGGAAGGTTTTGCCCTCTTTGAAGAACTCATGGATAGAATAAGGGAGGAGACCCTGATGACCCTTTCCCGGGTACGGTTGTTGAGGCAGAGGCCTGCCGAGGAAGTTGTGCCTCCCAAGAAGAAGCGTGCCATGCATTACAGCCATGGGGGTGAGGAGAGCAGGCCTGAGACCGTACGGAGGCAGGGAAAGAAGATCGGACGCAACGCTCCCTGTCCCTGCGGCAGCGGAAAGAAGTACAAGAAGTGCTGCGGGGCGGGTAAATAGCTTACGGGAAGATGGAGAGCAAACACATGGAGAACATCTTGGTGCGGGGTTTCAGGGGCTCGGCCGTATCGGCAGGGCTCAAAACAGACGGTTCGCTCGACCTGGGCCTCATACTCTCCGAAAGCG
>JAFDIC010000053.1:0-27277 GCA_019308525.1 Deltaproteobacteria bacterium | reverse complement strand
GGGGTGTTTACGACAAACAGGGTCAGGGCAGCGCCCGTAGCCGTGAGCCAGGAACATATCAGGAACGGGAAAGGCAGGGCAATAATTGCCAATGCGGGCAATGCCAACGCATGTACCGGAAAACAGGGATTGAAAAACGCCAGGCTCACGGCTGAAATGGTGGCAAGGGAACTGGGTATAAGCACGGAGGAAGTTCTCGTTGCCTCCACAGGCGTCATCGGGGCCAACCTGGACATGGGCCTGGTCAGGGGGGCAATCCCCGGCCTTGTAAGCGGCCTTTCAGAGACAGGCCTGGCCCGAGTGGCCAAAGCCATTATGACAACCGACTCATTCCCCAAGCTGAGCCGTTTTGAAGGAGAGGCGGCCGGTGTACCTTACAGTATCCTGGGTATCGCAAAAGGGGCTGGAATGATTATGCCTCAAATGGCTACCATGCTCTGCTTTCTCATGACCGACATAGTGATTGATGCGACAAGCTTACAAAGTGCCCTGTCGGAAGCCGTGGAAGACAGCTTCAACAGGATATCCGTAGATGGAGACACGAGCACGAACGATATGGTCCTGGCCATGGCAAACGGGTCGGCAGGGAACGTGCCCTTGTCAGATGGAGACTATGAGGTGTTCAAAAGGGGATTGGATCTCGTTACCGGAGACCTGGCAAGAATGATCGTGAAGGACGGAGAAGGCGCCACCAAGCTGGTCCGTTTGAAGGTAATGGGTGCGGCCTCGAGCCGGGATGCAGATCTGGCATGTAGAACCATTGCCAATTCGCCCCTCGTCAAGACCGCCTTTTACGGGGAAGACCCCAACTGGGGCAGGATCATGGCCGCCCTCGGACGCTCGGGTATCCACATGGATGAAGAACAGGTCTCTATAAGGGTCGAGGACGTTCTTATCGTGGAGAAAGGATTGGGGACGGGCCATGATAGGGAAAGGGAGGCGTCGGAAAGGATGAAAAAGGACGAATTCACCGTAACCATCGACCTCAACAAAGGTGACCACGAGTCCCAGATGATAACCTGTGATCTTACCCACAAATACATTTCCATAAACGCAGAATACCGGACCTAAGCCCTGTCTACCGGATGAAAGGGGCTTTGGTGGCTGACGCATCAAGGTCAACTACAAGCAGGGAGGAGAGAGAAATATGCACGTGGTGATTATGGCAGGTGGTTCAGGCACCCGCTTCTGGCCTGCAAGTCGGAAAAACCGGCCCAAGCAGTTCCTCAACATCACTGGAAAGGAACCGATGCTCGTAGAGACCTGCAATCGCCTCCTTCCCCTGGCAAGCGACGAAGAAATGATAATCGTCCTGGGTGAAGATCACCTGGACCAGGCTCAGGGCCTCTTGAAGGGACGAAAGGTCCATTTCCTGGTGGAACCCGTGGGCCGCAATACCGCTCCCTGTATCGGGCTTGGAGCTGTGTACGCCTCTTATGTTGGTTGTAAAGAGCCGGTGGCCTTCCTTCCGGCGGACCACTATATCGCCAAACCGGAGGCCTTTGTCTCGGACCTGAGAGATGCCGTGAATGTCGCCAGGACCGGGGCGATCGTCACATTGGGCATAGTTCCAACCAGACCGGAAACAGGCTACGGGTATATCAGGAAAACATCCGTCCGCCAGGATAGGGCCTATGAGGTTTCGGCATTTGTGGAAAAACCGGATCTTGCAACGGCGGAGGAGTACCTTTCCTCGGGTGAGTATCTCTGGAATGCCGGGATCTTTATCGCCACACCGGAAACCATCATGGAGGAGATGGAGAAGCACCTTCCCCGGATCTTTCGAGGAATGCAGAGGATAAGAAAGGCCCTCGGGAGCAGCCGCTTCCAGGAAGAAGTAAGGGCTGTCTACGACGGCATTGAAAGCATCTCCTTTGATTATGGAATCATGGAAAAGACACGGTCTCCTGTCTATGTCCTGCCCAGCGATTGCGGCTGGAGCGACGTGGGATCATGGGAGTCCCTCTACGTCCTCAGATCCGGGGAGCATGACGGGCGTTCCAACCTCCGCGAAGGAGAATCGATTCTCGTTGATTGCACGGATTGCTTCGTATCAAGTAGAAACGGGAGACTGGTTGCATGCCTTGGGCTGAAGGGCTGTCTTGTGGTTGATACCAGGGACGCCCTCCTGGTTGCCGACCTTCGAAGGTCCCAGGATGTGCGCGAGATCATAAAACGGCTGGAAATGGAGCAGAGAAAAGACTTGCTCTAGCGGGACGCAGTTTGGCAAGTGGCGTATCCCGCTGGCAGGTTGAACGAACTGGAGGGAAAACTCATATCCATGATTGACAGGCCGATCGTACTGGCAACCCGAAACAGGGGAAAGATAGAAGAATTCAAGAGGCTGCTCTCCGGTTTTGAAGTGGAAATCAAGACCCTGGATGACTTCGGAACCATCCCTCCGGTAGTCGAAGACGGTGAAACCTTTGAGGAAAACGCCTATAAGAAGGCCCATTTCACTGCCAGGATACTGGGGCTCCCTGCCCTTGCAGACGACTCCGGCCTTGTCGTGGAGGCCCTGAACGGACTCCCCGGTGTCCAATCCGCACGATACGCAGGAGAAAACGCAACAGACTATGAGCGAAACAGGAAACTCTTGAAGGCAATGGAGGGAATAGAGAACAGAAAGGCCACATTTGAATGCGTCATAGCCGTCGCAGTGCCCAGAGGGCCCGCACTGCTGTTCGAGGGGTCCTGTCAGGGAGAGATTGCCCTGGAGATGAAGGGCAGGAACGGTTTCGGGTACGACCCCCTCTTCTATTATCCCCCCCTGGAGAAGACCTTCGCCGAGATGACCCCGGAAGAAAAGAACAGGGTGAGCCACCGGGGCAAGGCTATGGCGCAACTCAGGGCCGACTTTGAAAAGGTCTTGTTGTGGCTCAAACAAAGATTGTCAGAAGAGCCCTAGTCTCACCCTGTTCAATCTGTTTCGAACCTGATGCCCTGGGCCAGCGGCAGGTCCCTGGACCAGCTTATCGTGCAGGTCTGCCGACGCATGTAACCTTTCCATGCATCCGAGCCGGCTTCCCGGCTTATGAGAAGGCCCGGGTCTTGCTTGTGGTCGCGAAGTGTATTGCCCATCTGCCGGACGATCTGTCCTCGCTTGGGGGCTGGAATCATTCGCCATTCTTCGAAGGCCTCCTTTGCTCGGTCGACTACCGCGTCATACTGCTCTCCGGGCCTGCACAAGGTATTCGGCCCGGGACCTGGCCACGACTGGAGATGTTGATTCGAGGACAATCTCCCTTACACCTCATCCATTTCCCCGTCCCTGCTCCTTCCTGGACTCCTGTGAAAGGCCCGGTTTTTCCATGATGTCTTTCATCCCGACACCTCCTCGAGGACCTCTTGAAAGATGCTCAGGCATGTGTCCACTTCCTCCCTCTGCACCGTGAGAGCGGGACAGAATCGAATGGAGTTATCTCCACAGGGTAGCAACAGGAGGCCCTTTTCAAAGGTCCTTTGTAGGATTCTATTACGTAGATCAGGAGACCTTTCCTTGGTTTCCCTGTCCTTGACGAACTCTACTCCTACCATTAAGCCTTTCCCCCGCACATCTCCCATGCACTCAAGGGTCTTTTGGAGTTCCCTCAGTCCCCTTATGAGCGCTTCCCCCTGGTTTCTTGCGTTGTCGAGGAGGTTCTCTTCAAGAAGCCTTATGGTGGCCAGGGCGGCCTGGCAGGAGACCGGGTTTCCCCCGAAGGTCGATGCATGGGAGCCTGCTTCCCAATCCATAATGTCTGATCTTGCCACCATGGCCCCCAGGGGAAGCCCGGAGGCAATGCCCTTTGCCAGGGCAATAATATCAGGAGCAACAGTATAGTGTTCCATGGCAAACATCTTACCGGTTCTTCCCATCCCTGACTGAACCTCGTCCGCAACATAGAGAATCCCGTATTTTCTTGCAACCTCACTGAGCCTGCTATGGAACTCGGGCGGCGGGACGATATATCCCCCTTCACCCTGTATTGGCTCCACGAAAATAGCCGCCACCTCCTCAGGCGGGATAGTCGTCCGAAAAAGCGTCTCTTCCAGCCATGTTACACATTCTATGTCACATTGCGGATACAACCGGTTGTAGGGACACCTGTAACAGTAGGGATACGGGATATGGGTAATACCAGGCACCAGGGGATAGTAATGTTTTTTCTGAATGGTCTTGCTGGCCGTAAGGGACAGGGCGCCCATCGTGCGCCCGTGAAAGGCTCCGAAGAATGCGATATTCAATTCTCGCTTGGTGTGCCATCGGGCCAGCTTGAATGCAGCCTCGATCGACTCGGCCCCGGAGTTTCCAAAATATACCTTCTTATCCCCTTGACCCGGAGCCAACAATGAAAGTTTTTCTGCCAGGTAGATTTGTGGCTCATAATAGAAATCAGTACCCGCCATGTGCAGAAGTTGATCAGCCTGTTCTCTTATGCTCTTGACGACCTCGGGATGACAATGACCGGTGGCGCAGACTGCAATCCCTGAAGTGAAATCCAGGAAAAGGTTATCATCCACGTCACAAATCCACGTCCCCTTGCCCCACTTAACTACGAGGGGATAGACGCGCGTATAGGACGGGGATACATATCTGCCGTCCAGTTGGATCAATCTTGATGCCCTTGGCCCCGGGAGCGCGGTCTTGATTTCAGGGTGTTGCAAGGTCTTCCCCTCCTCCCTGTGAATTTCGAGGAAACGAAAACAATAATATTATACTCTCCATGGAGAATGCAATCACGTTGAGTCGGATCCCTGGTCTCCCGGCGGCACGCAAAGGGAATCTCGTTTCACCACAACAGAATGGGCATTGTCAAGGGCGAACGGAGCAGAAGTCGCCCGGCCTTCATCCTGGAGGGATAGGGCACATGTCGTCATCCAATTCACCCCTGTGGCAAGCTGCGGGATATTCTGGCCAATGCGAATAAAAAAGTATACATTTGAACTAAATTGTGCTATCTATATATACAAATGTTAACGCTTCAGAGGGAGAGGTAACACCCTATGGATGAGAGGGCAATTTTCAATGAGTCCCCTATAGCCTTGCTCAAGGAAATATCCACATGGGTCTCATCGATACTTGACCCCGATGAACTCCTGGAACTTATCATAGACACCGCCACTCGCATGATGAACGCAAAGGCGAGTTCTCTCCTGCTGGTGGACGAGAAAACCAAGAAACTCTATTACAAGGTAGCCACGGGTGAGAAAAGAGATGAGCTGGGGAAATTTGGGGTAGACCTGGGATCGGGCATTGCAGGGCACGTAGCGGAGAGGGGAGAACCTCTTCTCATCCCGGACGTGAGCAAGGACCCCAGGTGGCGCAGGGACATAAATGAATCCATTGGCTTTGAGACCCGATCCATAGCCTGCGTTCCCATGAAAGTGAACGGGAAGGTCATTGGAGTCGTGGAGATTATTGACAAGGAAGACGGCAGCCCCATTACCGATCAGGATATGGCCGCGCTAACCTCCTTCGCAGACCTTGCCTCCATGGCAGTGGCGAATGCTCAAAGGATCGAAGAGTTCAAGAGGGAAAACATCGATCTCAGGGAGGAACTGGCGGCCAAGCACCAGATTATTGGTGAGAGTAATTCCCTGAAAAAGGTGATCTCCGATGCACTCAAAGTCGCAAATTCCAAGACGAGCACCCTTATTCTCGGCGAGAGCGGAGCCGGCAAAGAGCTTCTCGCACGGTTGATCCACAGGGCGGGTCCAAGGAGATCCAAGCCCATGATAGTAATCAATTGTGCGGCCTTGCCTGAAACCCTCCTGGAGGCAGAACTGTTTGGGCATGAAAAGGGCGCCTTTACCGGGGCAGTGACCAAGAAGATCGGGAAGTTCGAGCTGGCGGACGGGGGAAGCATTTTCCTTGATGAAATCGGGGAAATGTCGACAGGGATGCAGGCGAAGCTGCTCCAGGTCCTCCAGGAGGGGATCTTTTACCGGGTTGGAGGGAATACCCCGATAACAGTGGATGTCAGGGTCATTTCGGCCACGAACCGGGACATAGAAAAGGATGTCAAGGAGGGCCGTTTCAGGGAAGATCTCTATTATCGCCTCAACGTGGTCCAGATCCGTATGCCTCCCTTGCGGGAGAGAAAAGAGGATGTCCCGATCCTTGCCAACTATTTTTTGAACCTGTTCAAAGAGGAAAAGGGGGTAAAGGAATTGAAAATCTCTGAGGCCGCCCTGCGAAAGATGGTGGAATACGACTGGCCCGGGAACGTGCGGGAACTCAGGAATGCCATTGAAAGGGCTGTCGTGATGGGAGACGACCGGGAAATTCTGCCAGAGGATTTGCCAATCAGCGCTCAAGAAATGACTCACCAGGGCCTGGAGGTCGGCTTGACGCTGAAGGAGGCTATTGACAGGTTCAAGAAAGAATTCATCCTGCTCAATCTTAAGCATACAGGAGGAAACAGGAGCAAGGCTGCCAAAATAATGGGGATACAGCGGACCTATTTATCCAGGCTCATCTCCAAATACAATCTTGATCGGGCCTGATCAGTCCTCTTGCCCCGACTCTCCCGACCCATTCCCTGGAAAGGGATCGACAAGGCCTGGAGCCATGCGAAAAAAGTTCCTGTGCCGGACCGATTCGAAGTGGTCAGGGTTCTACCGAGTGAAACCTGAAGGCAGGAAGTTCCAGGCAGGTCAATTTGTTTCCGTAAACCGCTCCCGTATCCAGGCCTATCTTGTTTTCCATGACCAGGGGTTCTGCAAACGGGGTGTGCCCGAATATTACAGTTTTGCCGAAGTCATAGTTCGACAAGAGAAATTCTTCCCTTATCCACACCATGTCATCCAGCTCTTGTGAGCGCAAAGGCACGCCAGGCCGAAAACCTGCATGAACAACATAATAGTCATCCAATTCTATCAAGGGACGCAGTGAGCGCAGGAATTCGAGGTGCTGTTGAGGCACGATGTTTTCCACCATCGGGTTGTCGCATATATCGTAACAGCGCAGCGTTGTCTCACCTCCGTTGAGTAGAAAGGGCCTGATATCTCCACCCTCCAGGTAGTTCAAGAAACTGGTTTCATGGTTGCCCAGGAGGCACCGGACATCATCCGATACCGTGGAAAGGGCGATTATGAAATCTATCACCCCCCTTGAGTCTTCACCTCGATCAATATAATCTCCCAAGAATATGAGGGCGTCCCTCCCGGGCTGCCAGTCAATCTTATCTATGAGTCTTTTCAGCATGTCCAGGCAGCCGTGAATGTCACCGACTATGAAAGTTCTCTTCTTTTCCATCACGGGCCGAAGAATATCCTTATGACATCTCTCTTGTCCAGGCGGTGCAGGCCTTCCCTCTTCGCTGCCTCAACGGCTTCTCTGAATTCCTTTGATTTGAGGCGACGATTGATAAACTCATCCGTGTAAGCCTCTCCACAAGGTCTATACTGATCCATTACATTTACATAGGTGTTCGTGGAAATGGAGCTGGCCAAAAAATGCATGATCTCCCTTGTCCCTGCTATGTTGTCGGGCATAACGAGGTGCCTGACAAGCAATCCCCTTTGAGCTACTCCATTTTCGTCAAGAACAAGGTCACCGACCTGCCTGTGCATTTCCCTGATTGCCTCCCTGGCCACTTCCGGGTAATCAGGGGCCTTGCAGTATCGCTCCGCCCATTTTCCGTCCCAAAACTTGAAATCCGGCATGTAGATGTCAAAAACGCCTTCCAGGATCCGAAGGGTGGCCTCCTTGTCGTAACCGCTCGAATTGTATACGAGGGGCATCCTGAGCCCGGATCTGATAGCAAAGCTCAAGGCTTCCAGGAGTTGCGGAACCACGTGGGTCGGGGTTACGAAATTGATATTGTGACAGCCCCTTTTCTGGAGCTGAATCATCATTTCAGCCATCTGTTCGGGCTCCACGTCAACCCCCTCATTTCCGTGGCTGATGTCATAGTTTTGACAAAAGCTACACAGGAGATTGCAGGAGCTTATGAAGATCGTGCCGGAGCCATGCCTTCCGACAAGGGGTGATTCTTCCCCGAAATGGGCATTGTAGCTCGCCACCCTGGCCCTTCTCCCGGTATTGCAAAACCCTCGTTCATCTTCCAGCCGATTGACACCGCACTCCCTGGGGCAAAGGCGACACTCTTCCATCAGTGCCAAGGCTTCCTCGATGCGTTCTTCAATGAGCCCCCTCTGGAATAGCTCTACGTATGACGGCAACAAAACCATGTCCACCATGTTTTTGACTATCTATGCTTCAGGTCTCTTTTGCCATGGCCAGGGCTTTGAGGCAGAGGCATTCAAGCTTGTAAAGTAAACCACTACCTCTTCACGCAGGTAGTGGTCCCTGTAATCTGCCAAGTATTTTATTATACAGGATTGTTGAAACTATTCAAGCTGTAAAAACCCCTGGGCTCCAAGGAGCCCCCTCCATGAAATGCGGCCAAGAATTGAAAATACCGGGCAGATGTGATAACTGGAGGCAGCATGCAAGTTAAGGAGCAGGAATTCATGGCGTCGAAGAGCAATCTGGATATCTTCTTTGATCCCGGCTCTGTGGCAGTAGTGGGTGCAACTGAAAGACCTGGTTCATGGGGTTCCTTCATAATGCAAAGCCTTATCTCCTGGAAGTATCGTGGCAAGATCTATCCTGTCAACCTAAGAGCGAAAACCGTCTTTGAGGTGCCTGCCTATAGGGATATGGGTGAAATCCCGGGTGATGTGGACCTGGCCGTCCTTACCATACCGGAGGAGTATGTCAAAGAGACCCTTCTGGCGTGTGCTCAAAAGGCAGTCAAGGGCGTGGTGATCATTACCTCGGGCTTCAGCGAGACCTCCAGTGAGGGGAGAGAAAAAGAGATGGCCCTTGTGGAGATAGCCCGGAGACACGAAATGAGGATCCTTGGCCCCAATGTCAGCGGGGTCTTCGACCTCCACAATAGCTTCGTGGCTGCGGGAGCCCGATCCAGGAGATTGAAAAGCAGCACCCTCGCTGCTGTCAGCCAGGGGGGTTTTGCCTTCCAGGATCTCCTGGCCTCCGGTGCCAACAGGGGAATGGGCGTGGCTAAGTTTGCCCACACCGGAAACGAATGTGATCTCACAGTGACGGATTTCCTGGAATATTACGCCCGGGATGAAAAGATCAAGGGTATCTTACTGTATATTGAAAGTATACGAGACGGCAGACGTTTCATGGATGTCGCTCGCCGGGCCACGGATAAGAAACCCGTTGTGGTGTATAAGGCAGGCAGGACCGCTGGCAGCGCCAGGGCGGCACGAAGTCATACGGCTGCGCTCACTGGAGACTGGAAGGTCTATCAAGGCCTCTTCAAACAGGTGGGTGTCATGGTCTGCCCCAGGATGGAGCTATTGCTGCCTCTGAGCCACGCCCTCAGCGACCGTCCTCCCTTGCAGGGAAACAGGGTTGGTATCATTACCATGGGAGGGAGCTGGGGTGTTGTGCTCACCGACACCCTGGAGGAAGCAGGGCTCCACGTCCCGGAGTTGAGCCATGGGCTACAGAGAAACCTTCGCCAAATGGGGATGCCGGAGCGTGCGTCCACAAGAAATCCGATCGATATCGGGGCCGCGGGCCCCTTCCCTCCCCTTCAAATGGTCCTGTCCATGGCAAAGGAGGTACTGCTTTCCGGTGAAATAGACGCCCTCGTACTCCATGGCGTGGGAAGGCCGGGCATGGAGGAAGGGAGTGGTAAACCCGGGAATGATCCCTTTCTCGAGTTTGAAACGGCTCTAATGGAAGGTCTTGTTGAGCTTGAAAGGGAGATTTCCCGGCCGGTACTCATAGGGAATCACTATACTCCCTGGGAATCCCAGGCCGTGCATGAGATGAACAGGAAGGGCATCATGATCTACAACCGCATAGATGACATCGCTACGATCCTCGCCCTGATGCACGAATACTGGCGCCAGAGGAGACGATGTACTGGTTGCGGTTAAAAAGTGCTTACACAGGTCACACTTGCCTAGGCCCTTTCCGGCCCTCCTATCAGGTACAACTTCTCCCTGCTTCCATAGCGGATATCCATTAATGAAAATCGAAGACGGAAAGGAGGCTTGTCTGGCGCGCCTGGGAGGACTCGAACCCCCGACCCGCGGATTAGAAGTCCGCTGCTCTATCCACCTGAGCTACAGGCGCGATCAAAAGACGTTTACAGGGAGGCTTGAAGGGAAAATGGCGCCAGCGCATGGTAATGTAAATCTTACCGGAATCTCTTCCATGGATCAAGGAAATCCGCGCTGACCCTAGCCCCTGTCCTTCTTTACAGGGATATTATTGCCCTTGTTGTACCTGTCTAACACGATCTCTGCCATTTGGGTGCTTTCTCCGGTGAGGACCTGGTTCAACAGGAAATTAGTGTTCCTCTCAAGGTGATTCATGGTCTCTGCAAGGGCCTTGAGGCGGGTGAGGGTCTTTCTGGACCTTTCCTTCGACGGGATTTGAAGATCGGGGTCGGACAGGAGATTGATTATTCTTTCAATCAGGGATGGATCATAGCGCTCCGTGTTCATGTAAATGAGATTGATCCACTCCCTCTTCAATTCCTCGGGAATGCTGTTGTAACTATTTACAATGCTGGGCTCCTTGCCCACGTAAAGAGACCTCTTCAATTTCTCTATGTTTACCCACACCTCCTCAGCCTTATCTTGACTCAGGTCTACTTGCTGCAACAAATCCTTCCAGCGTTTTTCGATCTGCATTGTGATCCAGTTTTCACCTTTTTCCGGGGGTAATGACATCTCGAGGAACCTGTTTTGGACGTGGATGAGATCATCCCTGAAAACCTCCCTGTCTCCATTGATTCCCACCAGGATAGAATTCAAGGCCTCCACTGCCTCCTGTTTCATCCGACATTCCTCCCTGCCTTCCAATAGCAGCCCTTCCCACTCCTTCCTGAGTTGTCCTATCTCCTGTTTTACGAGAGAGAATATGAGGGCTGACTTGGTTATGGCGTTCCTCAAGGAGTCAGCGAGTATGTTGCAGGCGTTCAACCTGTCCAAGGTCATCTTTTGTAAGGCATCCATGGAATCCTGGCGCAACTGGTATGAGAGGAGCTCGGTCCCCAGAGATCGGGATAGTTTCTTGATCACCCTGGTCTCATGACTGTTGACCCTTATTGTGTATGGCTTGAAGTGTATTTTGATGACGGCTACGACCAGATACTCGCTCCCCTTCCATATGATTTCCCCTGCATAGGTCCTCGGGTATTCCAGGGGGGAGTACATGTTTACATTGATGTCGCTCTTGCGCAAAAGCACGGGCTCCATATGATGAAAGCCCTGACCATTTTCCTCAAGTACTGATTTCCTCAAATCCTTGCTTGGATTTTCAGCGGTCCAACTCTTCTGTTTTTCCACACACCACGCTATGGCCTCCAGGGGACGTCCCGGCTCGTCCCTGTACATCTGCCATGGTATGCCAGGGGGATTGTATTCAGAGTTTGCCGGCAGGCGCCACGTAATTTTTTCCCTTGCTTCGTCTATCACCCCTGAAGCGATCCTCCTTGCAACCAGTTCCGGCGGGTTTCCAATGAGATAGATGGTCCCCTTGAGGGCGTTCGGGAGACACACCAGGGCTGTTTCAATCATCTCCTTGCAGGCCTTTTCCAGGATATGCTTTTCAATTTTTATTGACAAGTTTCTGACTCCTTTACCCAATACAGGATGGTGCGAAAGTACCACTTTCAAAGCATGTTAATTTAGGCTTTTTTCCTCGTTTGTCAATAGAAATCACGACCTGGACCTTGACAATAATATATCCTGATGCAAAACTTGGATTGAAGACCGGAGAAAGGGCCAGGTTTGAGCCTGAGAAGAGGGGATGCGCCATCTATGACTCGAGAGGCCTTTGAGATAGAATTCATGCCTGATGTCAGGTCTCCTATCCTGATAGCCGGGTTTGATGGCTGGGGAAATGCCCTCGACATATCCAGGGGTATGGTGGACTACCTGGCCAAGAAACTGGATGCTCGTCCCTTCGCCAGGATCAATCCTGATCTCTTCTACCGATTCGACGAAAACCGCCCCTTGGTGGACATACGCGAAGGGTCCCTCCTCAGCATCTCGCCTCCGGGTGGGTCTTTACTTGCGTGTTCCAGGGATGTAGCGGGTCGAGACATAATACTCTTGAAGGCCAGTGAGCCCAATCTTCAATGGTACCGTTTTGTGGACGCCCTCCTCTCTCTGTGCTCGCAAATGGGAGCAAAGACCATAGTCAGCCTTGGCTCCATGTATGACAACGTTCTCCATACTGACATGGTTGTTTCGGCCCTGGTAACGGATGAGAGGCTCTTGGCCAGGCTCAAACAGAAGAAGGTGCTGACAGTAAACTACAAGGGGCCGAGTGCGATACATTCCACTATCTTGCACGAGGCGAAAAAAAGGGGCATCGAGTGCCTTTCACTCTGGTGCCACTGTCCCTATTACATGCAGGGGACCACCCACTTTGGTTTACTGTCCCATCTGGGATCTCTTCTTGCAGAGATTGTAGGGTTCAACTTTGACAGGTCAGAACTGGACGCCACCTGGAAAAATCTCAACAGGCAGATCCAGGATATCATCGACAAGAACCCGGAGCTCCAGAGAATGATCAACGACCTCAGGAGGGCCAAGCTCAAAGGCTCCTGGGGAGAGGCAAGAAAACACAACAAGGTCATACACCTTGAGGACTTTATGAAGCCCAGGTAGCGGCCCCCCTCCGGGATATCTCTTTCCAGTCCCTTCCAGGCAGGCCATCTTGCCTTGTTCGATCGCTAGGCAGTCCCCTTTTGGTTGGCGCCGGAAAGCCTTTTGACTTCCAGCACAAGTGCCTCAATAATTTCTCCTGCCCCGCCCCTCAGGAAGACATCGGTAATGCTGTCTGTCAGGTGTGTTTTTTCCTTGTTGATCTCTATTATCCTGGCCCCGCTCTTCTTGGCCAGGGACGGTATCGTGTTTGCAGGAGATACAAGCGCAGACGTTCCCACTACAAGAACGGCCTGGGCCATGGAAGCCAGATGGAAGGACCTGTTCATGGCTTCGGCAGGAATGGCTTCGCCGAAGAACACGACATCGGGCTTCAGCACCTGTCCGCAATCACATCTCGGAGGAAATTCCGATCCCCTCTTTTCTGTTGCATGATACTTCCGACCGCACTTCAGGCACGAAAGGGTGCTCGTATTGCCATGATACTCTATGACGTTTTCCGCCCCACCCTCCTGGTGGAGATTATCAACGTTTTGGGTGATTATGGCGTGCAAGAAACCCATCTTCTCAAGCTCTCCCATGCCCCTGTGGGCCCTGTTCGGCTTGGCCTTTGTTACAAGCTCTTCCATCTCCCTGAGCATCTGCCAGACCTTTTCGGGGTCAGACATAAAAGCGTCTATGGTAGCGTACTCTGCCGGATCAAACTTTGACCACAGGCCACCTGCACTCCTGAAATCAGGTATCCCGGACTCAACAGAGACACCTGCTCCGGTAAGGGCAATCGTCAGTTTGGAGCCATGGATTATGGACGCCGCTTCTCTTATGAGCTCTTTCATGGGGCATTATTCGACGGGACTCAAAAGAATTTTTCTCTCCGGATTACTGTAACTCACGATTCTTGCCCTGATTATTTTTTGTTCCCCAAAGATGTTGACCATCCTGATTTCGTCTCCCTGGACTTCCAGCTCATCCACACTCTCCAGGACCTTTTCTTCCCTATCGCCTCTCTTGATATAGGCGTGCGCTTCACACATTCTTCAACTCTCCTTTTATCCTTTTACAAGAGAATCCAGCGCATTTCTCAACAGTTCATTGCTTTTTTCCGCGAGTCGTATCATTTCCCTTATGTAACCGGCACTTTCCCTCTTTCCTGCTTCCTCCAGTTCTTTGGCAAATACCTCGTAGTCTTCGATGTGATGGGAATTGTGCTCCATCCAGTGTTGCAACCTAATCCTTGCCTTCTCTGTCATCTCCATGCCAAGTCAACCTCTAGTCTCTCTTTGGGTCTAATTCGCCGTAGCTTGCCGCGTGCGGTCATCTACGTTGCGAGCTACAATCATCCCCCCTTGCCTGTAGTTCTTATACCAGAGAGAGGGATCCATTGCAAGATCTCCCTTGCATGAAATCTGAATCTATTTAGGAATTGACTATCTGCTTGTCTCAGAATAGTATTTCCTCGCATCCTCCCCGGGAGCCAAGAACATGGCAGATGAAGACATCCTTAAGGACAAGAGGATACTGATCGTTGATGACGAGCAGGATATCCTTGAGACCCTTGAAGAACTCCTCGACATGTGCCTGATCGACACTGCTCCAGGCTTTGAAACAGGGAAGAAATTCCTCGAGAGGAACCCCTACGATGCAGCTATCCTGGATATCATGGGCGTCAAGGGCTACGATTTGCTCAAGATAGCAACCAAGAGAAACATTCCGGTCATAATGCTCACTGCCCACGCCCTGAGCCCTGATCACCTGGTCAAATCTATCAAGGAAGGGGCCCACTCTTATGTACCAAAGGACAAGATCCTGGAAATAGAAGCCATACTCCGCGATCTTATCATCGCCCATGAGAAGGAGGGTGACAAGCACGCGCGGTGGTTTGCGAGGCTCAGGCCCTTCTTTGACAGAAAATTCGGGGCAAACTGGAGGGACAAGCACAGAGAATTCTGGGATGAGTTTGACAGAAAGAACCTGATAGCAAGAGAAGAAGTAGAAGAAATGCTGTAGATTGTCCCTATTCCGGAAGCATTACTGAAAAAGTTGCCCCTTTTCCCACATCACTCTCCAGGATGAGTTTCCCTCCCATGTCTTCTACCAGGACCATGACGCCGGCCAGGCCAAGGCCATGCCCCCTGACGCAATAGTCCTCCTGCATGTCCATCTGAAAATAGCACTCGAAAATCTTTTCGTGGAAGTCAGCCGGGATCCCCTCCCCATCGTCCTTGACGGTCAAAACCAGGGACCCGCCTTTCTTTCCTACTCTCAGCTCTACGGTCTCCTTTCTGTACTTCAAGGCATTGCTTAAGAGGTTTCTCACGATCTGTTTC
Organism: Deltaproteobacteria bacterium; assembly: GCA_019308525.1. The sequence continues at coordinate 12,299 of JAFDIC010000053.1, read as the reverse complement.
AGCTTTTTCTCGTCCATGCAAACCTTCTCATTCCACAGGCTCTCGTCCATTTCAAGGAGGACCTTCTTTTTGGACAGGGCCCTTTTCAACTCTCTCAGGCCCGTACTTTCCCTCACCCGGTCGGCCATCTCATGGTCCGTCAAATCAAAGACCTCCACAAGGGCGTCCCTGACAAAATCCGCCAGGCAGAAAGTGGTCTTGTTGATAATACCCTCACTGGATCTGCCTATCTCCAGGGCATCATTCACCAACGAACGAGTTATGATGGTATTCCTCAACACCCTCTCAAGGACCTTCAATTGCTTATCTGTAAGAGGACCATATTTTTCAGGCTTTTGAATGAGTGCCGTGACACCCGCTTCGATCACAGCGAGGGGCACCTTGAGATCATGGACAAGGAAATCAAATTTTATCCTTTGCTTATGCATCCCATACCTCTGAAAACTTCCCCTGTAGGAAGATCTATTTGAAGGCCCCATAGATTTGAGCCCTTCAGCATTCTGCTCTTACGAGAACACTATCCCTACATATCCCACGAAACTGTCGTCAGGCCTCACATCGTAGCTCGTATAGTACCTCAACTTGTGCCCCTTTCTTGCGCCGAGTTTTCTCGCTGCCTCTATGGTAGTTGCAGCGGCACCGGAACAACATGCATTGAGGTTTCTGGTTGATTCCTGGATAACTCCCTCAGCATCCATTTCTACCATCAGTTCCACTATCCTTTTGTCATTTTCGTTCTTGACCCATTCCACAGCCTTTCGCCCCGCACCCTTAGGGCTGTAACCGTAGTTATACCCGTAATGGGTAAGGTCTGTAGAGCCCAATACCATGATGGCCTTTTTCAAGGCCGAGGCTATTTCCACAACCCTTTGGCCAATCCTCAGGGAGTCCTTCGATGGTGGCACTCCAATGGGAAGTATCCGCGCCTCTGGAAAGAAATACTTCACGAATGGCAATTGAAGTTCTATAGTATTGTCGGGCTCATATCGTGCATCACTTTCCACCTCGAAGGTGAATTCATCAATCAACCCATCAGCCAGTTCGGTATCGATCTCCAGTTCACCAAGGGGCGTCGCCCACATCCCCTCCCTCATTATGAAGTTATCGCCTCCAGGGTGAAGGTGCCTTCCAAAGATAACTATTGTGTCTGCTGATCCCCCGGCCTGTAGACACTGTATGACGTTACAGGCGATACTGCCCGAATAATACCATCCAGCATGGGGCACTATACCGCCCACCGGTTCCTGATCTGAAGAAGGGCAAGGGACACTTTTTCCCAGGAATTCCTCAATCGCCCGGAGGCAGTCATCCCTTTTCCCCGGGTACCAGCTCCCCGCAAAATCAGCTCTTCTCATGCTCATTTTTCGTCCTCCCCTGGCATGTGAGTCCTTGAAGAAAATTGAGCCAAGTTCCGGGCCCCCATTGACAAAGCACATGGAGCCACCTGGTAGACCTACGCTCGATTAAAATGCTGTTATTCCCCGCGCCTTACGCGATGGAAGAGGTGAGCCGATAGAAGCCCGCTCTCACCCATGGGAAAGCTTGTTTTGATCATTCTCAAATATTACTATATATTATTTTTGGTGTTTGTGGAATAATGAAAATGCACGGGAATCCTTCTTTGCTCACCGTGCCGCGTTACCCGGGAGATGAAGGAAAGGTATCGGCTCTTTACTCTGGAGCCGCTCTTTTGAGCTGATCATCAAAACCAAGGTCGAAGCTCGTGATCCAGCAGGGAATGGAAAAATTATGGGTATGAATATTCTTGTCAAGATAGGCATATGGGCTGTGCCCGTATTGTTTTCAATAGTTATTCACGAGGTATCCCACGGATGGATGGCCTATAGACTCGGGGACAGGACAGCCAAGGCAATGGGGCGGTTGACCCTCAACCCCCTGCCCCACATAGACCCGGTAGGTACAATTATCTTGCCAGTCATCATGATCATACTGGGCGGACCTGTGTTTGGATGGGCCAAGCCGGTCCCCTTCAACCCTTACCAGTTCAACCGAAACGTTGACATCAAGAAGGGGACGATGATGGTGGCGCTGGCCGGTCCCCTATCGAATTTCACGATGGCATTTGCGGCGTCTTTTCTTTTCGTATTTGCCCAAAAATTCCTCTCAGCCCTTCCGGGCCTGGTCTATATCTCGTTTCTCCAGCTCGCCCATGCCCTGATACTCATAAACCTGATCCTCGGCTCATTCAATCTCGTCCCCATACCTCCCCTGGATGGCAGCAAGGTGCTGATGGGTTTACTGCCCAACAAATATGCCTCCTACTATTTGACGCTTGAACGGTACGGGTTTGTCCTTATCCTGGTATTGCTCGCCTCCGGGGCCCTTTCCGGCATTATCATGGGCCCGGTCAGGTTCCTTTACAGGCTCTTTCATCTTATCCCCGCTTCCCTGGTTGGTTTGAGCTAGCCTGATCCTGACGCTGCCCCGCCCCCGGACAAAAAGACGGCAGGGCCCGTAACTTACTGGACCCTGCCTCGAGGTGGTAGATTGGATCAATCTTCTCGGTTCTGGGTTAGGTTGATTCCAGGTTTACCAAAGTCTGATCTTTCAAATTAGGCTGATAGTTAACCGGTCAACTGGGCCTCGGACGAGGAGAAAGCAGTATGCCTTCCCCTATGGACAATTTTGTAAGACTTCCCAGAATGCCGTTTTTTCCCCGGTGCAAACCTCTTTTCTGTCTATTGAGGAGCCTACCGAAAGGAAGATGCACGTACAGCCGAGAAGTCTTAGCATCAACGATGATATTTCCTGTTGTTTTGAGAAGGTTTCAAGCATGTCTACCCTCAATCCTAAAACCGTAGCTGGCTCCTTGACCCTGTGCAATTAGCAAGAACAATGCCAACTTTCCCGCAAAATATTTTGACTTAAATATCAGATAGTTATGGTCAGAGTGAAAAACATGAAAAAAATAGCGCAGGATTGTGTATGCATTTGAGCACGCAGTAGTGTGCATTTTCTTGCACCATACACCTTGAGTGGGACCCCCGGAGGCTGGTCCAGAACATCCTCGGGGCAATGTGGTCCCATGTCCTTTTGAGAAGGACCAGGATACCTTGATAGCGTTCCCTTCCCTATTCTTCACCCCTGAGTCGCTGCTGTGTATCTTGCACGAGGTCAATGGAAGAAAAAAATATTGCAATTTTTTTCTAATTATATATAATTAGCATAAATAAACTATTATCATGGCTTTTCATGAAGATTGTGGAAACAACCCGCTTCAAGAGCAAGAACGAGTTGTTTCGAATCACAAGGCCCTGAGCATCCTGGATGTCCGGAGCCAGGCCCTTGGACATATCTTCTGGAAAGACAGGGAATGATAGAATCCATAGGTGGGAGCGAGGTTACCATCTGGACCGTGGATTTTTGCCAGGGATTGGAAGGTCGGCAGGGAGGCATTTGGTCCTCTCTTGCACTTTCAGGGTTTCTCCCATGGCTAGGGTATTGGTCCGGGGGAAGGAGCAGGAAATATGAGTCACATACTTGTCATAGAGGATGACCCCAAAATCAGGAAGGTTCTTCGCAGGCTGATCGAGAGAGCGGGCCACGATGTGGAAGAGGCCTCAGATGGGCTGGAAGGGCTCAAATCGTACCGCAAGAAACCGGCGGATCTCGTTATCACGGATATCATAATGCCCAGGAAAGAAGGGCTCGAGACCATACTGGACCTTCGGCGGGAATTTCCTGAAGTAAAGATCATCGCCATTTCAGGTGGGGGCCGGTTGAGTCCTCTGCCTTATCTTGAGGTCGCCGAAGGATTTGGCGCCTTGAGGGTATTCAGCAAACCCTTTGACCTGGAAGAGCTTCAGGGGGCAATCCTGGAGCTTCTCCAGGAACAGCCTTGCTAAGAGAAGAAGGGCGATTGAAAACTCCCCTCAATGTCCCGGGGTATAGAGGGCCCGGGAGACTACAGGGGGAAGGGAGGACCGAGGCTTCATGGCAAAGATAATGGTCGTGGATGATGATGCGAACATTCGTGAGCTCTTGCGGAAATTCCTTTCCAGGAAAGGACATGAAGTAATAGAAGCAAGCGATGGAAAAGAGGCCCTTGACAGGATTGAGGAAAACCCTGAAATAATACTGCTGGACATAATGATGCCGAAGATACATGGGCTAAGGGTGTTGGATAGGATCAAGGAAGCTTCCCCGAACACAGAGATTATTATGATGACAGGATTTGCCCTGAAAACCCTGGGACTTGAAAGCTTGCAACGGGGGGCCTTTGAGTTTGTCACCAAGCCCCTGGACCTGGACCACGTCGATTTCCTCATATCCTTCAGATTGGCCCAGATGGGTTCCCCGTGAGGAATTGTCGTCTCCAGCCTTTTTTGCCTCACCTTTGGTGCGAGCCAGCGCACCGCTGTTTGATTTGAGCCCTGGGGGCAACCTTTCTTTACACCTGAATACTTTCCAAATGATCATTCCTTCCCCTGGATTTCCAGCCGCTCAGGTGATATAGACTGCGTAGAACAGGAAGTCTTATTCCCATGACGCGAGACAACATATGTCCTCCTCAGGCCCCGGAATGATCCCCTCTGAAGAAAAGATAAAACAGGTGCAGAGTTTTTTTGATAGGGTGGCCAAGAGATATGATCTCATGAATACGATCCTGAGCTTCGGCCTGCATCATGCCTGGAAACGAACCGCAGTCAGGCTGTTGTCACCGGGCGAAGGTGATCGGGTAATAGATGTTTGCGGCGGCACCGGAGACCTTGCCCTCCTTTCTGCGGAGCATTTGGGGAGCTCCGGTCGCGTCATTTTATATGACATGAATCGGGCTATGATCGATGCAGGCAGGCCGAGGATCGAGAGATCGGCCTTTCGGGATCGAATTGTATTTCTACAGGGGGACGCGGAAAAGATCAGTTTCCACGACTCTTGCTTTGATGCCGCGGTGGTGGGCTTTGGTATCCGCAACCTGGGCCACATGGAAGCGGGTCTCCGGGAGATGCACAGGGTGATCAAGCCAGGCGGGAAACTCCTGTGCCTGGAATTCTCCAATCCCCCTTCCTCTCTTTTTCGGGCACTTTACGATCTCTACTCGTTCCATGTCATCCCCTTTTTGGGTACTCTAGTCGCTGGATCAAGGGATGCATATTCATACCTGACCGAATCCATAAGAGTATTCCCCTCTCCGGAAAAACTGGCCGCGTTGATGAGGGATATCGGTTTTCGAAAGGTCATCTACAAAAGACTCACCATGGGCATCGCCACCGTCCATCTCGGCAAGAAATGACGGGGCGGTCTTCTATTCAGGCTGGTGCCACGGAGGCCAAGCACCCCTCCCCTCGATCCTTGATCAAGTTTTGAGCAACAACCCGTGAAGCTACGGGCAGCGCCCTGTCCAAGAATCAAGCAGCCGAGCTTTGGTCTTGATTTTCATTGTTAGTTTCTTTATAATATTAAATACTTAGTCGGGTCTCCAAGAAAGCGCTCTGAAAGCTCCGTGGTGCTGGTGGAGATCCCGGTCCTGTGCCTCGAGCAAAACAGCGGGTGGTGTGAATGAAATCCAAGAAAAAGAAATTTCTTTTTTGGGCGGTCCTGGCAGGAGTCATCTACTTCTTTCTCAGCTACCATGTGATATTTGTCGGCACGGCGGTCAAGCTGCTAAAGAAGTCCCGCCACACCTTTGACTATACCTTTTTCAGCACACAGGGAAAAACCAACATTGCAATTCTTTCCATTGGTGATTTGAGAGAGGACGGTATCGGCGAAGTATTGGTCGAAATGGGCCGACTCTCTGAAGATCAACTTGATATGCTTATTGCGCAGATTGAAGAAAGCGAACAAGATTGAACGAGCCCGCCGCAAGCAGCGGGTTATCAAGAAGTCAGAAGCCAGAATTCAGGAGCAGAATAAGACAACCATACAAAATACAAGCGACTTCATATTGGCCTTTTACTTCTCAATTCTGACTCCTGGCTCCTGCATACTCTCTCTAAAGTGCATGACCCGCAGCAAGCTGGAGGGAATTAGGCCCAGAGAGAGATTAAACTTCAAAGTCCACCTTGATCTTGAATGTCCTCACTGCGGGGAGATTGCGAATCTCTTCCACGCCGCTCTCCCTTGAGATTTCATTGAGGGATTTTTCTATTTCCGCCATGCTGGGGGCGATAAAGGTAAACCACACATTGTAGTCGTGGTTTCTCATGTAATTATGAGTCACCCCGGGGTAGCTGTTGACAAGCCGGACAAACTGATCCAGTTTGTCCTCCGGGACCTTTGCGGCACAGAGGGTGCTTGTGAAATTGAGCTTCCTGGAATGGAAGTTCCCACCTATGCGCCGTATTATGCCCCTGTCCTTAAGCCTCTTTACTCTTTCAATCACATCCCTTTCTGACAGTCCGAGCCTCCTGGCCAGTTCGAGATAAGGGCGCTGCTCAAGCGGAAAATCAGATTGTATTTCATTCAAAATGGCCCTATCCGTATCGTCCATGACCATTCTACCCTCTATAGTTGCTTCCCGCCGTCTTGAAGGGGGGATTGTTGGGCCGGACCCGCGTGTGCCCCTGATCCTTTCCCGGGAGAATACGAGCACAAGGGCTCCTCTTCAAGGTAGTCACCTGTTGCTTCATAGGCCCTGGCCCGGCATCCGCCACATACCCTTATATACTCGCAGCTTCCACACTTCCCTTTGTACTCAGAGTAATCCCTGAGCTTCTTGAATATGGCGGAATCGCGCCACACCTCTCCGAAGGATGTATTCCTGAGATCTCCGCAATTCAATTCAAGGTAACCACATGGTTGGACAATCCCCTCATAGCTTATGAAGCAAAAGCTTGTTCCGCCGAGACACCCTCGTGTCACTGCATCGAGCCCGAAGGTCTCAAAATCCACCCTTTCACCGGCCCTGTGGGCCTCCTGCCGGAGAATTCGGTAGTAATGGGGAGCACACGTGGCCTTGAGATGGAGAGGAACCTTCTTTCGTGCCCTGTAAAACCACTTAAGCAGTTCTTCGTATTTCTCGGCATCGATTTCCTGGTTGACCATCTCTCTCGCTCTCCCGGTAGGGACCAGGAGAAAAAGATGATGGGCGGCCGCCCCCAATTCCATGGCCTTTTTCAGGATTTCCGGAATTAGTTCGACATTGTGCCTGGTGACCGTAGTGTTTATCTGGAACTGGATCCCGGCCTTTTTCATATATTCTATTCCCTCCAGAGACCTCTTAAAGGCCCCGGGGACCTTCCTGAAGCCATCGTGGGTCTCCGCGTCAGGTCCATCCAGAGATACGCTCACTCTTTGAATACCTGAGACCTTCATTTTCTCCGCAAGCCCAGGTGTCATCATAGTCGCATTGGTTGCCATCACCATACGCAGTCCCAGCCCGGTGCCGTATTCTGCCAAGTCGAAGACCCCTTCCCTGAGCAGGGGCTCGCCTCCAGTCAGAATCACAATTGGCTTTCCCACCGAAGCGATCTGATCCAGGATCTCCCTGCATTTTTCTTCTCCCAGCTCACCTGGATAAGGGCCGCGTTCAGATGAAGCCCTGCAATGAGTACAGTTGAGGTTACAACTTCGTGTCAATTCCCATGCGACCAGTCTAAGCTGGCTGTTGCCGAATCTTTCCATGAGCATTCAATCCTCGATCTTGGTTTTTCGCGGTCCTCATCCCCCGGGGAGGGGGCCACAATCAAATTGCCTGCGATTATTCTTACCTTCGGGGGACATGAACAAGGGATGTCACCGACAGGAAGCTGAAGGTTTCAAGTCGTGTGGTTCTCGGCCTAAGGAACCCGGACCAGGAGCTCTGCCGCCTCCTTGGCGAAGTAGGTCAGTATCAGGTCTGCTCCCGCCCTTTTTATGGAAAGCAAGGACTCAAGCATTACACTGACGCCGTCGATCCATCCCTTCTCATGGGCGGCCTTGATCATCGCATACTCTCCGCTCACATTGTAGGCCGCAACAGGGAGAAGGGTTTCCTCTCTCACCCTCCGGATGATGTCCAGATAGGGAAGAGCGGGCTTCACCATTATGATATCCGCTCCTTCCTCCATATCAAGGATGGCTTCTTTCAGGGCCTCCCTGGCATTGGCAGGGTCCATTTGGTACCCCGCCCTATCGCCGAACTGGGGGGCACAATCTGCCGCTTCCCTGAAAGGGCCATAAAAGGACGAGGCATATTTGACCGCATAGGACATTATTCCCACGTCCTTGAACCCGCTGCTGTCCAGTCCGTTCCTGATGGCCGCGACCCGGCCGTCCATCATATCCGAAGGCGCGACAAAATCAGCGCCGGCCCTGGCATGACTTACCGCCTGTCTAACGAGTATCTCCAGCGTGGCATCGTTATCCACTTCTCCATCCCTTATTACGCCGCAATGGCCGTGGTCGGTATATTCGCAAAGACATACGTCGGTGATAACGAGGATCTCCGGAAGACGTTCCTTGATCGCTGAAACGGCTCTTTGCACTATTCCATCGTCAGCATAGGATCTGCTTCCAGTCGGGTCCTTTTTGTCGGGCAATCCGAAAATGATTACCGAAGGGATACCCTTTGACCAGGCATCACTTACCTCTTCCACCAGGGAATCAACTGAAAATTGATACTGACCCGGCAAAGAGGCAATAGGATCCTTGGCTCCCTTCCCGGGCTTTACAAAGAGCGGATAGATGAAGTCTTTGGATGAAAGAGCGTTTTCTCTCACCATCTCTCTTATCGTCTCTGTGCGCCTCAGTCTTCTGGGTCGAATTATCATCGCATTCCCCTCTTTCACCTATTCCCCGGATACTGGTACCCTGCTCGACGCGAGCTGGCCGACTCCCGTCCGGGTCTCTTCCTCCCTTGCAATCTCCTCATCCGTCAAATAGCAGGCAGGATCAGGAGCCCACAGGTCTCCTGTGACTGCTTCTGCTCTCACCCTGAAATTACCCCCGCATATATCAAGCCATCTGCATCTTGAACACCTGCCCTTTACATATCGCTTCTTGTCCTTTAACTTGGCCATGAGCGGGTCAGAAAGGTCTGTCCATATCTGGCTGAAGGGCCTTTCCAGGACATTTCCAAAGCTCCTGTGCCTCCAAAACTGGTCTGCATGGACACGACCGTCCCAGCTGATACAACCTATTCCTCTCCCGGAACTATTTCCTTCGTTCATACGAAGGAGTTCCAGGACCTCTCCTGCCCTGGGGTTTTTCTCCCTCAACATCCTCAGGTAAAGGTACGGTCCGTCTGCATGATTATCTACCGTGAGGACTTCTTTGGCCAGCCCTCTTTCATGCAAGTCCATTGTCCTGTCCATGATCAAGTCAACGACGCGCCGGGTCTCGGAGTGGTCGAGATCCTGTTCGATCATATTTGAGCCCCGCCCTGCATAGACCAGATGATAGAAACAGACCCTTGGTATGTCGTATTCTTCCAGGAGATCGAATATATAAGGAACTTCCCCGGCGTTTGCCCTGTTTATGGTGAATCTCAGGCCCACCTTCAGGCCCGCTTCCTGGCAATTCCTGATCCCCTGCATGGCCTGCTTGAAGGCCCCATTCTTTCCCCTGAACCGATCATTGGTGGATTCCAGCCCGTCCAGGCTTACTCCCACGTAGGAAAGTCCTACACTTTTCAGTTCTTGCGCAATTCCTGGACTGATCAGCGTACCGTTGGTCGATATGACCGCCCTCATGCCTTTGCTTACAGCATACCTGGCCAGCTCCGGAAGGTCCTCGCGCAGGAGGGGTTCTCCACCAGAAAACAGGATTACCGGGACTCCGAAATCGGCGAGATCGTCGATCAAGGAAAAAGCCTCATTCCTTGTGATCTCCCTTTCCCCACTTCGCGCAACGGCATGGGCATAACAGTGGACGCATCTCAGGTTGCAGGATCGAGTCACATTCCACACCACCACGGGTTTCTTGTCCCTGGAAAACTGCAACAGGTGAGAAGGAAGATCCCTGGAACGCCTACCGTAACGAATAGCATCAGAAGGTTCGATGGTCCCACAGTACAATTTTGAAATCCCGATCATCTCGGTTTACTTCTCCTGCTCCTGGCTCGAAGCATAGGGCGTGGCACAATCCTGGCGGTAGTATCTCTTTACAAGCTCATTTATGTAATTCTCCATGCCGTTCACAGCGTCGCCCGTGATTATGAAGCGATCCATGCCTGACCTGTCCCTCACCAGTTTCAAACCGTACTCAAGTTTCTTTGCCAGCTGGAAGGTCAGTTTACCTGCGTCTTCTCCGGTCCTAATGGCCTGCCGGATCAACTCATCAATGGCACTGTCCTCGAGGGAAATGTCTATCTCAAGTTTCTCGTAAATCGTCGATTCTTCCGTCTTGATTCGATCGTACATTTCCCTGAAGTATTCGATGGAGGTATTTACGTCGGTCATTATCTTGAAGTAAATCTCTCCTATCAACTCGACTCGCTCATCGTATATGTTCAAGCCCGCGAGCTGCCTGTAATCGCCAGCCCTACTCTTGATGAACTCCTTCAGGTTTTCCATTTCCCTCCTGGAGGCCCTCTCAAACCTTTCGAGCCTTTCCGGATTGCGTGGATCTTCCTGAAGCCTGATGAGTTCGCCATCAGGATCATCAATCAGCTCAGGGGTAACCAGGAGCTTATCGATGTTCGTGGAAGGAAGGGTCTTTTCAAAGGGGATCAGGACCTTTTCGCAGGCGCTAACCAGACCCCTTGCACCTGTTTTCTCCGCCGCCGCCATTCTGGCTATCTTCAAAAGAGCATCCTCTTCAAACCTGATATCGATTCCGTAGGCCCCGAAATCCTGTCTCTTGCTCAGCAATATGGGATTGTTAGGGTTCCTCAGGATCTCGACCAGATCTTCTTCTTTGAGTTCATCAAAGACGACTATGACCGGAAGACGACCAACGAATTCAGATTCGAATCCGAACTCGATCAGGTCCTGGGCCGTAACTTCCTTCAAGATCTCCCATTGCACCTCATTGGGTCTCACATCGGCCTCAAATCCCAATCCCTGCTTCTGGAGTCTTTTCTTGATAATCTCCGCCAGATCCCCGAATGCCCCGCTCATGATAAACAGGATGTTCTTGGTATTGACGACCCTCTTCTCCCTCTTGCCCGTGCGCCTGTAATGTTCAATCGCCTGTATTTGAGAGACGGGGTCGTGAGGGACTTTCAGATCCACATCCGTTTCCTCCATCGGCTTCAGCAAGGCCCTTTGAACTCCTGTCCGAGATACATCATGACCTATGATGTTCTTGGCGGAGGCTATCTTGTCGATCTCGTCTATGTATATGATCCCGTTTTCTGCAAGGCTTATTTCGTCATTGGCCTCGTGAACCAAATCCCTGACCAGATCTTCCACATCCCCGCCCACATAACCTGTTTCACTGAATTTGGTGGCATCTCCCTTTACAAAAGGCACCCCCAGCTTTTGTGCAATGAGTTTTATGATATAGGTTTTGCCCACTCCCGTGGGACCGATCATCAGGACGTTGTTCTTGATCATACCCACTCCAGCGGTCTTTTTCTTTCCTCCATATCGCTTCATGTGCTTGATCCTGTTGAAGTGGGTACATATTTTTGTAGCCAGCACCGCCTTGGCCTGATCCTGTTTCACAATGAAATTATCGAGATGGGCCTCCAGCTCCTCTGGTAACATTTCAAAATGAGGCCCCTTTCCTGATGTATGATCATCAAAGGAGGCATCGTCGGTAGAGGCCTCTTGCCCCTTGGGGAAGAGAAAGGGCGAGATGATCTTTATGCGGTCACCGTATTTCTTGGAAAGGTACTCGCCCAGTTCTTTTTCGAGCTCCTTCTGATTGGGGAGCTTTCCGCTGCTCTCGCTGTCGCCGCCGTTCTTGTATTCCATGGTTCCCTCTGCCTCAAGTATTGATTTGAAGACCGGGTCCAGAGGACCCTCCCTCGGGCCGTGAACTCAAAACCTCCCAGTGAAAATGCTGTATCCCTCAGGCCAGGCAAGGTATGCACGCCCCTGGAATGGGACTTCGGTTCGGATAGACACTAAGTCACTATCCACCCTCTGCCCCGCCCCTTTCCAGAGTCCTTGCTTCTCAATATATTCATCGGCCATCGCCTTTTCAAGGGCACCCCAACCCGGCGCTTGCTGGTTGACTAGCGTGCCCGTTTCGTTTAGACTTTGTTCCTTGATTCCTGCCGCCGGGGAAAGCTTGAGCCTTTTTATTAGCATACCATAATCTGTTGAAAAAACAAGGGCTAATAATACATGGTTGCCAGGTTGGAGATTGCACTGAAAGATCACTTGATGGATGCCGAAGGCGAGGGTGTCAAGAGAAAGGCCAGGGAGTACTTCGGGTTTCAAATCCAGGAAATTCGTGTTATCAGG
>JAFDIC010000507.1 GCA_019308525.1 Deltaproteobacteria bacterium | reverse complement strand
TCCATATACTTGAACTCGATCCGTGATACCTTTCAAACACAAGAGAGCGTCCCTAGGAATTAAGATTTCTCATCCTGGAATTGATCTCCAGTCTCTCCAGGGATAGTTTTATCACATCCCTGGCCGTTTCCTTTCTTCCCATATAATCCTGGAAAAATTCTCGGACCTCCTCCTCCCGTCCCATGCCGCCGAGCGGAACGATCCCCGCAATCACCCTTTCATAGTGTATCGGATGAAATTGTTCAAGCTCCTGCACGTGGGAGACATACCATTCCCACATGGAAGGTATGGCATAGGGGTTGGCGGCCATCTGAGTGAGGGGGACAAACTTGTTCCTCGCCGGCACCTTTTCCAGCACATATTCCTGAGCCTTTCTTATCAAGGAATCCTCACCAAAGCTGCCCATTGCTGCTAGAATGTTCATCCTTTCGTGTTCGATCTGCGACGAGCCCAGCCTGTGCTCAAACCACTCAAGGACCCTTGCGTCACCATTGAGGGCCCCCACCTGCATCACGCTTCTCGTGATGTCGGGGTGGACCACCCCGCCTCCCATGAGGGAGGCCAACTTGTCCGTTGCGAACTCCAGTACCTCTTCCGAGCCGTACAAGGCCAGATGCCATAGGATCTGGTCCCGAAGCATGGAGATGGTATGTCTTTCCCCGGGGACGGGCTCCAGGCCCACACGGGAGAGGACCTTTTCAAGCAGTGATCTCGCAACCGAGGCCACTTTCTCTCTCCTTTTCCCTTCCATCACCAGGTAGGCGTGCAACAGGTTCCTTGCGATGCTTGTAAGGGGCAGAAAGGCATCTTCACCGGAATAATAGCCCAGGAAACCCAGGTATTCATCAAGGGAAGTGTCGCCACTCCTGACAAAGGCATAGAGATCGCTTTGAAGGCCCCACCTGTCTTGAGGCAACAATTCCTTGCCGGCCGCCCGTTTACCCAGTTCCCCCAGCAATATCTTGTCCAGGTACCTGACCCTGTAAAATCCGGTCTGCCCCTGATTCACCTTGCAAGCCACTGCGTCCTCGCCCACGTCCACCTCCATGCCCTTGCCCTCAAGGAGAGTGGTTATGCTCCGTGAGTCGCCATTTCGGTAAAACACCCTGATCTTAAGAGGAATAAGCCATTCCTGCTCTGGTTCATTCTCAAGGTAGGTGAACCTCCTCTGTAGAAGCTGGAGCCTAGTCCCCTTCATCTTCACCTCAACTATCTTCATCATCCTTGCCACGGGCTTGGCAGAGACCTCCTCCATGGCCTCCCACAGGTGATGGCTTGCCGCGCATCCATATTCATGCCTCTTCAAATAACGCCTGAGACCTTCTCTGAATTGCTCCCTTCCCACAAATGCCTCAACCTGTCTCAGTATGCTCCCTCCCTTACTGTAAATGATCGGTGCCGTGCTGGCATTGATGACCACATGCTCTCCCCCGGGTATCTCAATGGGGAACGTCTCCCTCAAGGCGTCCCTCTCAAGTGCCCCGCTGGTCTCGCCCTGTAGGAACTGGTCCCACACTTCCCACCCAGGGTAGTAGTGGGCAACTATCTTGTAACCAAAGTGCGTGGCAAAGCTCTCATTAAGCCACAGATACTTCCAGTCGGACGGCGTCACCAGATTGCCAAACCATTGGTGGGCTATCTCGTGGGCGATCACCTCACATATCCTTTCCTCTCCCGACTTGGAGGTGACGCCGGGATAATGGAGCAGCAGGTTTTCCCTGAATGTGATGGCACCCCAGTTCTCCATGGCCCCCGCGGCAAAATCCGAGATGGCAATGAGATCAAGCTTCGGCAGGGGATACCTTATGCCGTAGTAATTTTCAGAGAACTCCAGGGCCTTTCTTCCAAACTCCAGGGCGAACCTGGCGTGCTCTTTCCTGCCGGGCATTGTGGCCACGCGCACCAGGACCTCTCCGCCTTCCTCGATAAACTCAAAGCTCCCCACCGCAAAGAAGAGGAGGTAGGTGGACATCCTGGGCGTTCTCTCGAACCTGACAAGCTTCCTTCCATCCCCCGCAGGTGTTTCTTCAACGATCGGAGTATTGGATATGGCCACCAGTTGTTCATCAATGATCAGTTCCACGTCAAAGGTTGCTTTCCTCACAGGGTGGTCGAAACAGGGAAAGGCACGCCGCGCGTCACTTTCCTCGAACTGGGTCAAGGCCATATACCTTTCCTTCCCCTCTTCCACATACTTGCTCCTGTAAAAACCGGCCATCTTGTCGTTGATCTCTCCCACATACTGGATCTTGAGATCTATTTTCCCGGTCATCTCCTCTGGAAGAAGGATCTTCACCTCCTCTTTCTTTGGCTCTACGGAAAAAGGACAGGCTACGCGGGAGCCGCCCACCTTCACCTGGCAGGCCCAGATGGCCAGTCCCAGTATGTTCAGAGTGATTTCACCTATCGGTTTGATCGCTTCCACGGAGATTTCCGCAGTTCCCTCAAATCTGAACCTGTTCAGATCCGGCTCCAAGCGGATCTTATAACTTATTGGCTTTACATGGCCCATGTCTCTTCACAACCTCCTGAGCCAGGGTTGAGCGGCATCAATCCAAATGCAACTCATATCCTAATAGAGAGCGCCATGTTTTTTCAAATAATATCTGACGCTCGAAAACAGCGCGTTCTCCCAGGGACGTTCTTTTGTAGTTAAGTAAGTTCACAATTCTAGCACTAGTTACTGAATTACAAAAGAACGTCCCTCTGACTCTGACACAGATGACTTGAAGGCTGCATATGCCTTTCGGTTCACCCCGAGATTGCCCCTGTATGAGAGATTGCCCACCAGGTTGATCAGCGGCTTCCGCCGTTGCCACAGGTTGCCCCATACCCTACGCAGAATATGGGGTATGGAATAGAAGTCCTGGTCGCAGGAGATCATTTCTTCTATGATCCCGTCCAGGGGCAAAGGATTGATCAGATATAGTCGCATGGCATGTATGCACTCCTGGACAGTGATTTGCTTTTGTATTCCCAGGATGGCTACCCGGGCGATGAAGTTGGTGTTGCAGGTTTGGATTCGGACAGCATCTTTCTTAGTTCCTCTCCCTGCACACTTTCCTTCTGTGAAAGAAGTCGGGCCAGATCATCAAGAACCTTTCGACGATCTGAGAGAATTCTTGTCACCCTCTGGTGGGCTTCCTCGATGAATCGGGTGATCTCCCCGTCAATTTCAGCGGCTTTCTCTTCACTGTAAGTCTTACCCGCAGCAAAGTTCTCCGGAAAGAACATGGGATGAGGAGGGCGCTCATAGCTCACCAAGCCCAGGCGATCGCTCATACCGTACTCCGTGACCATGGAACGGACGATCTCTGTAGCTCGTTGCAGATCGTTTTGCGCCCCTGTAGAGATTTCTTCGAAAACCAGCTCCTCTGCAACCCTGCCCCCCAAAAGAACGGCCAGCCGATCCAGGAGCTCCGAGCGGGTCATCAGGTAGCGGTCCTCCGTGGGTTGCTGTTGCGTGTGCCCCAGGGAATCGATCCCCCGCGGAATAATGGAAATCTTATGCACCGGATCGGCATACTCAACAGATTCGGCTACAATCGCGTGTCCAGACTCATGAAAAGAAACGATTTCTTTTTCCTTCGAATTAATCACCCTGTTCTTTTTCTGTAGGCCGGCAACAACACGGTCTATTGCCTCGTCGAAATCTTCTGGGGCAACCTCCTCCTCATTTTTTCGAGCGGCCAGCAAGGCCGCCTCGTTGACCAGGTTGGCCAGATCTGCCCCCACAAAGCCGGGGGTGCGGCCGGCGAGCTTACGAAGATCAACCTCAGGACCCAACAACACATTCCTGGAATGGATTTTCAAAATGGCTTCTCGTCCATTGATATCCGGGCGGTCTACAAGGACCTGCCGATCAAAGCGCCCCGGGCGCAACAGGGCAGGGTCCAGGATTTCCGGCCGGTTAGTGGCGGCCATGATGATTACTCCCTTGTTCGTTTCGAATCCATCCATTTCCACCAGGAGCTGGTTGAGAGT
>JAFDIC010000506.1 GCA_019308525.1 Deltaproteobacteria bacterium | reverse complement strand
GGAAGCAGAAGTGTTGTTTCCCAAAATTATTAGGTAGTCGCAATAATCAAGATCAGGCTCGCACTGGAATGCCCCGTGGATCCTTTGCGCAAAAGTATGTTCGCCCTCCTCGCATCGCGTGCCCCGTCCCCCGAAAAGGCTCCTTGTGTGCCCAAAAACCCGCATAAAACCATACCAGGCGGGACATGCAAAGAGAGACCCCAATCCAGGCCCCCCGTGAGAAAGCCTGGTTGAATCTTTCTCTCTAATCTCTTTGAGCCTCTCAGCGATTGTATCCAGGGCCTCCTCCCAGGTAATGCTTACCCACCTCGCATCTATTTCCATACCTTTTTCAGGATTAGTCCTTTTAAGAGGTGTCTCTATTCTGTGGGGATTATAGATCTTTTGTATATTTCCGAAGGCCTTGGCACATAATTTGCCGTGCCCTTTCGCCAGTTGCTCAAAATTTTCACCTTCCGTATTAGGTTCTATGTTTACAGCCACCCCGTCGACTCTGTGAACCCTAAGAGCGCATGGGTTATCTGCACAATATCCTTCGCACAAAGCGGGAATCCAAATGTCTTCTTTTCTTTCTTCCCGGATTCTCTTGTTGTTTTGGCTTGTCTTTCCCATAGCTGGACTATTGAGCCTCAATTCTGCCTTTCTTAATCGTCGATAAAGTTATTCGGGGCTTCATGCGCCTAGCCTCCGGGAATCATAGAAGCATTGCATCCATAACACTTTTTGAATTATTCTTTTCTAGACTATTTGACCATGGTTTCACAGTTAGAGGGGATATCTCTGCCTTTGAATCGACCAGCAATCCATGCCATCTGATCTGCGATCGATTTACCAAGGAGGGTGCCGTGGTTCGCGCCCGGGATGAATTTCAATTGCACATCTACTCCTTGCTGACACATCCGTCTGGCCACTTCACTGTCTCCAAGCTTTGTAAAAGAGAGTTCCTTCTCTCCAATCAGCACGAGCGCAGGTCCCGCATATGTCTCCTGTCCGGTCTCATCCTGTTTGAAGTATTTATCGATGTAAGGATTGAGATGCCAGTCCTTCTTCAATGCTTCAGATCCTCTTATCGGTGATGGCTTGGGTCTGCCGACACCTGGCCCTTCACATGCTGTTTTCGCGCGATCCAGAAGCCGCATTCCTTTCTCAGTCAGGACATCGGCATAATCAAAATCAGGATAACGCGCTTTCACTGAAACACAAATATACAGGGCCAACTGTGGAGCGAATCTGGACAAAACAACCATTGCATCTCTCGCATTGTTCAACCCCGACAGTGATACAACTCCCAGGTACGAGGTGTCATTGATGCTGGCCTGAAGCTCAGCAACTCCACGCATGGCATGTGCCCCTGCTGAATGACCCACTCCCAGCCACTTGCGGCCGAGCTCAGGCACAGCCTGCCGCGCCGCCTTCACACTGTTTATCACATCCCACCCGTTAGAAATCCTATCAAGGTAATCAAAGGGATAATCTGAGCCTAGACCCGCATAATCGGTAGCTACAACCGCATACCCCTCTTTCAAATAGATAATAGGTGCCCTATAATCAGAAAAACACTCAACCATCAAGGAAGGGGCGCACCTGCGGTTTACACCCGAGGTTCCATGGGCCCATGCAATTATGGGCCAACCTCCCTCTGGAGGTTCACCCGGAGGGATCAATACAACCCCAGAACTAGCCACAAGCCGGCCTTGCGAGTTTGTCGAGCCATAGAGAATCCGCGTCGCCCTGACACCTGGAGGGAGTTTGTAGCCGTCAAATTCCATTGAACGGATCAAGTCGCCCGGTCTACCTGTAGCCGCAAAGGACTCGGGGGTGTCATAGAAATCAGTCAGAGGGAGTAATTCCCCTGAATTTGCCACCCCGACATGTGAGAGCAAACCTGCCACCAGGCAGAGAACTACTGCCAAGTAATTCCTGGAATTAGAGCGCTTCATAGAAAATCTCCTTCCCAATCTCAGTTATGTGATATCTATTTGATCTCCTCAATGTAGACCTTGAATTCAACAGTTCCGAGACCGCCTTGTTCAAGGCCGGGGTCCGTACATCGAAATCCCTGCATTGATGCGCTCATATCTCCGTTGTGAGCCATTCGGTCCAGGTATACCCCCATTCTTTGCCCCAAGGGCGCAAGGGCTCCAAGGCAAAGTGGAGCCGTACTCTCACCCAGGTCAAGCTGTTGCCCGGGCGCAACGACATATTTTTGCCCCGGTTTCAGCCCTGCTGCACAATACTTCGAGGTGACAACTTCTGCCACGACCCTGTATCTTCCAGCTTTTGAGCCTATGTTTCTCATCTCTTCTTCCATGTCCGGTGTAATCTTACCCAAGTCCTCATCAGACATCCCGAGTTGGTCGACCAAGAATCCCTTTAACATTTCATCCTGAACCATGCCTTACTCCTTCCTTTCTAAAATATTGGAATCTTTCTCACCACAAACATTGATGAACTCACAAAAAGTAGATCCGACTATACACCCTGCCTTTTCATTCCAGGCGGTCTTCAAGATATGACCTCTCCTTTTCGAGAAACCTTTCTAAACCCATCAGTTTATTGAAGCTGGAAAAGTTGTACATCCTATCCATGTAACCCCTCGTAGTTCCGGTGGTAACAAGCTCTTCCATGACGCCCTTGATTGCCCACGCCGCAGCGTATAAGGTAGATCCTGGATAGACCACCACATCATATCCCATATCCTCCAATTCCTTCGCCGTTAATATCGGGGTTTTTGCTCCTTCGCCCTGAATGGCTACCGTGGGGCCATTCACTTCC
>JAFDIC010000505.1 GCA_019308525.1 Deltaproteobacteria bacterium | reverse complement strand
TCCCCGTGTCCGACGACTACGTCATTGGTCCCGGCGATGAGATACAGGTCCTCATGTGGGGCAGGCTCGATGCGGAATACACCCTGGTGGTGACACCCGAGGGCATGCTTCATTTCCCGAAGATCGGGCCCCTGCCGGTGGCGGGGTTGAAGTACAAGGAGATGAAGGAGCTCATCAGGGGCAAGGCCGGTGCCATCACGGGGGTCAACGTGAGTGTGACCATGGGGAGGCTCAGGTCCATCCAGGTCTTTGTAACCGGGGAGGTAAGGAGCCCGGGTCTTTACACGGTCAGTTCCCTCGCCGCGGTCCTCAACGCCCTGCTCTCCTCGGGAGGTCCTACAAGGCTTGGATCATTGCGCAATATTCAGCTTAAGAGACAGAACAGGGTCGTCGCTACATTGGACGTATATGATTTCCTCCTCAGGGGAGACAAGTCCAATGATGTCCGCCTCATGCCCGGCGATGTCATATTTGTACCCCTGGCAGGTCCCATGGTCTCCATATCTGGTAACGTGAAGAGACCAGCGATATATGAACTGAAGCATGAAGTTTCCCTCCAGGAGGCCTTGAAACTGGCCGGAGGCCTCGCTCCCGGGGCCTACGGCCAGAGGATCCAGATTGAGAGGTATTACCGGTTCCAGAAACAGATAGTCCTGGATATCCTCTATGAGGAGCTTGAAAGGGAGGAGCCGGTCTTGCTCCAGGACGGAGACGAAGTGCGGGTCTTTTCCATCATCCCGGAAAGCGTCAACGCGGTCTATCTTTACGGCAATGTACGGAGACCCGGCAAGTACGCCTACAGGACCGGTCTGCGTATCCTGGATATCCTGCCGGACCTGGAAAGCCTGAAGGTGGATACCTACTTCGACTACGCCCTGATAAAGAGATATCGCCTCAAGGACATGAAGGCGGAGCTCATTCCCTTTGACCTTGGAGGACTCCTTGTCAGGAAGCAGGAGACCCAGAACCTGCTCCTGAGGCCACTGGACGAGGTATACGTATTCAGCAAGTGGAGGTTCAAGGACAGGCCCTACGCGAGGATCGAAGGCGAGATAAGGAAGCCAGGCCGTTATGTCGTGGACAAGATGCGGGTGAAGGACCTGATCTTCAAGGCAGGGAACCTGACCCGGGATGCCTACCTGGAGCTGGGACACCTCTACCGGACCGACCCTGAGACAAGGGAAGTCACCATCCATTCCTTCGACGTGGCCAGGGCACTCAAGGAGGACCCCGCACACAACCTCCCGCTGAAAGACATGGACCGCATCGTAATTCACAGTGCCCTGGAGTTTGAGCAGAAGTACACTGTGGCTGTCAGGGGCGAGGTCAACAACCCCGGTGATTATCCTTACGCCGTGAACATGACCGTGAGGGATCTCATCCTGGTTGCGGGCAACGTAAAGGACTCCGCCTACCTGGAACAGGGGGAGCTGCTGCGGTTCCAGATCTTTGAGGGGAGGCAGGTCAAGACAACCGTCATCAATTTCGATGTGAGAAAGGCCCTTAAGGGAGACCCTGCCCACAACCTGGCCCTCGAGCCTCTGGACGTGGTATACGTGAAAGAGATCCCGGAATGGGGCGAGACCAGGAAGGTTACTATCAAGGGCGAGGTCCAGTTCCCCGGGACCTACGAGGTGAGAAGAGGAGAGAGGCTCAGCTCCCTGGTCGAGCGGGCCGGTGGATTCACTGACCTGGCATACTTCCGGGGGGGCTTTTTTACCAGGGAATCGGCCAGGGAGACCCAGGAAAAGCGGCTCAATGAAATGGTGGAAAGACTCAAGGTGGCAATGGCAAGGGCAGGCTCGGAAGAAGCCCAGGCAGCATTGTCTCCCGAAGACCTGACTGCCCAGAAACAGATGGTCGCCGCGCACGAGGCATTGATCAAGAGGCTTGAGGCCATGAAGGCCACCGGCCGCGTGGTGATCGCCCTGGCCCCCTTGCCGGTGTTCAAGGGGAGCGACAGCGATCTCGTCCTGGAGGACGGCGACGAACTCCTGGTGCCAAGGAAGCCGGACACCGTGAACGTCCTGGGAGAGGTATACAACCCCACAAGCCTCATTTTCCAGGAGGACAACCCCACTCTGGGCTACTACCTGGCAAAGACTGGTGGTCCCACGGAGAATGCGGAGAAGGACCAGATCTATGTCATCCGGGCTGACGGCACGGTGATCAGCAAGACGGGGACATCCAGGCGTACATCGCTGTTGGGTTCAGGTTTTGAAAAGACAAAACTCTATCCCGGGGATACCGTGCTCGTGCCCCAGAAGATCATCTTCCCCAACTTGATGCGCGACATAAAGGATATCACCACCATCCTTGCCCAGATCGCTCTGGCCGCAGGCGTGGTCATCGCCGCCCTCTAGGCAAGGCTGTGGGAGTAACATGTTATCGCAAACCTTGAACCTTGAACTTTGAACCTTGAACCTTGAACCTTCCCTGTAGGAGCAACATGTTGTTGCGATCCAGGGAATGTTTGAGGTTGGAGGCTTGAGGTCAGAGGCAAGAGATAAGAGCAAAACGACCGATGACCGACGACCGATGACCGCCGACAGGAAAAGTAACAGTCACTTGCAACTTGTCACTTGTAACTCGTGACTTCTTCTAGGAGCGGTATCTTGCCGCGATTCTATGCCTTTGAACTTTGAACTTCGAACCTTGAACTTCGAACCTTGAACTTTGAACCTTGAACTTTGAACCTTGAACTTTGAACCTTGAACTTTGAACCTTGAACTTTGAACCTTGAACTTTGAACCTTGAACTTTGAACCTTGAACTTTGA
>JAFDIC010000504.1 GCA_019308525.1 Deltaproteobacteria bacterium | reverse complement strand
CTATGAGCTTTATCTGGTTGTCTACATTCAGCTTCGCCAGCCCTTCAGCTATTGCCTGATACCCGGTCTTCCCACCATATTTTTCCTGTCCGGCAAGAATCATCCTCACGCTTTTCTGAGGTATTTCGAGCAGGGAGGCTATGACAGGGACCATGATGGGATTCGGGACCCTTATCGGAAGATCTATATGCGCCCAGAAATCCTGCGCTCCGGGGCCTCCGGTCTTGGATGGATCGAATAAACCTCCTGGCAAGGGTTTCAATGTTTTCGCATCCAGCATTGCAGAAGACTTTATGGGCCCCCTGCTGATCTCTTCTATTGCTTGGTCAGTAAGGGGCATTATATGAAGCTGGTTGCCCCTGCGCTCCACGTTCACACCCGACGCCTTCAACATGTCTATGAATTCTCTGTGCACGTACGGAATTCTTGGAAGCGGAGGCAGCATGCCAAGTTTGAATGCACTCCAAAATGCTGGATTCTTCTGCCCACGAACCAGTAAAGCATCCTGGATGACGTTCAGTGCCCCACTCGAAAGCAACGCATTGAACACCTGGTTCCCCATCCTTTTGGCGGAATCGGGGCCTCCGCGTCCCGGAATGCCTTCAGCTGTGTACGCCCCCGTTGTGCGGCCTTTGGCTTTCTCCTCCGCCATGTGCATAAGTTTGTATACATACACGACTCCGGTGGCGACAGGGTGGCTGAACCTGCGCCCTGTAGCCGAATCAATGAGAGGTTCCTCGGGCTTGAGACCGTGCTTCTTCAGCTCATTGAGAGCAAACTGCATCATATTCTCTTCCATAAAGGGACGAACCCTGTAAGGCTCTCCACGCAGTGCTGCAATTTTGCCGAGATAAGCCTCAACGAGCATCGCCGGGTTGCCTCTCGTGAGAATGGCCAGCGGCGATATGACCAGATCTATCGGCTTTCCATCCTCGGTTTTGGGCATCTGCTCTGAAGGCACCACAGAAGCAAGAACAGATTTGCCTCCCATCCTGACGCCTATTTTGTCAGCTTCAACCGCAGGAGTGGCTGCTTTCACAAACACCTGCCATCCGTTGGCGGTTGGTCTGGCATCCGTCACCACACCAGGCCACGACTTGTCCCACTCCACTGAAGCGTTTGCGTATTCGCCCACTCCCCTCCTCAACTGGTAATAATAGGGCTTCTTTGTTCTTTTTCTGTAAGCGAGTATGAGAGGATCGCCTTTTTCAACCACGGAGCCCGGCCTTATCAGGCCGTTTTCATCGATCTTTTCCAGCTGTTGCCTGTTATACACTGCGGGGAAGATCGATATGTATGAACTGTACCCGACCTTGATATCGGGGTCTTTGTCCAGGCTCTTCGGGAACATGTGAATGCTTGTCAGCTTTTTGGCCGCTGCATCGCTGATATATGCGGCATCTTCGAATGTCTTGCCGCTCGGAATGAAAGCAACCCTCAAATTGGTGCCCAGAGCGAGAGTTCCCTTGTCATCGGTGTAGTTGGATACCGCAAGAAGATCGCCAGCGGAAACGTTCTGCCCGACGTGGACGACGGGAGTTTGGTGATAGTAGGTCATTCTGTTCATCGGATAGTTGTTGTAGAGATCGAATGTCCTGACCTTACCATCTACTCCGCGTATTTTTACAAATTTGTCAGTGGCGGCGAGAACCGTACCATATACCGGCGATCTAATGGCTCCGGCCTTTTCACCAAGCAGCTCCTCCACCGTCTTTTTGCCATCGGGAAGCAAAGTTTGGACCAGCGGAGCCTCTCTCCCCTCCAGGGGCAGGGCCTGGGTTGCAAATTTGGAGCCAACCAGAAGTCTGGCCTGGCTTACGCAACTGGTCAGGGGAACGAGAGATGTGGCATGCGAGAACATGGAATCCGGATTCAGAGCGTGATAATCGACTTTGGAAGCCGGGACGCTCGTTTGTTTTACCCCATGTACGATAGCAACCGGATATTTCTCTTTTTCCTGCCCCGGTAAGGCAACAATTACGTCTTTCATCTGCCTGTTGCTGAGAAGCTCGGTCTTGCCGGTCTTCGCGTTCACAACAGGTACATATAGAATTCCGTTCTTGTCATCAATGACAACATCTCTTGCAAGCCGGAGATCGAGGCCGATTCTTTCGGACTCAGGGCTTCTTGCTGGATCGAGGAAAAGAAAATGAGAAGGATGCAGAAAGTGTGATTCGGCAGGTACGGACATGGATCCTCTCATCCCGTACTCGCCGGTTTTTACCACGCGAACGAGCTTATCGACAATCTCTACAGGATTCGTCTCTTCCAGAGCCTGTGCAAGACCGCTTCTGAAAAGAGTTGAATAAATTACAGGAGAAAAGACATTGCTGGGTATTGCAGACAGACTTCCTTTGTTCGTAACCCGCCACAGAGCCTTCCTTGCATTGCCTCCTGCATCTGAGGCCAGTCTGAATCTAAACTGGCTGGCGGGTGTGTGTATTTCATAAGCAGTAATCGCGTCACGAGGGAACAGCTCGCCCTCGCCTTTGTTGATTCTTACAAGATTTGCAGCTGCATCGAGAAGAGCCTGTGGAGTTACTCTTTCATATTTCTTCCCCAGAGTAACTTCGGTCAGCTCCGGTGCAAGCTCTCCCCTGCTGAAGTATTCCAGCAGCTTCTTCCCTGCATCGGCGGTGGAGGGATTCTTGAACAGGACCGTCATCGCTCTCTGGAGAGCCCTCGGATCTGCATCTTTCCTGTTCAGCTCGGCTATTTCTTTGCCGAGAGCGGCCTCGATGGTCTTATCGTCAACTCCCATAGCCTTGAGAAGCGGGTACAGCTTTAT
>JAFDIC010000503.1 GCA_019308525.1 Deltaproteobacteria bacterium | reverse complement strand
CACCTGCTCGTCTCCCTCGGCTTGCGAAGCATCAGTTCCGCGTGAGGGCTCACATCGACCCTGTTTTCAATAAGGTACAGGAAGACCCCCGGATCAACCGGGACATCCATGAAACGAGCGCCTACCAAGTTACCTTCAACAAAAAAGAGTTGCTTGTATCCCCCTTGCCTGTCTTCAATCTCTTCCATGGTCTCCACACCTTCTCCCCGGGATAAACCTATGGAAAAAACCACGTGTCCAAAAATGTTGAACAGGTTCATGGGAATCCATCCCTTGTACTCCATGTCGCCGCCTCCCATGTTCACCCCTGCGACCATACCCTGCCTCACTGCTGAAGGCAAAATCCCGCTCAGCCCCCTCTTGCCTTGAAAGAACTCCGGTGCCTCTGCCACGTCGCCGGCTGCATAGATATCTCTCGCGCTGGTCCTCATCCTCCTGTCAACGATAATCCCTTCACCCCTCTCAATCCCGCTATCCTGGAGGAATTCAGCGGCGGGTTTCACGCCGAGGGCAAGCAAAAGGGGGACATCAGAACGAATAATCTCTTTGTTTGAAAGTTGTATCTCGCACCCCTTCCCGTTTTTTTCCACCTCCTCTATGGTGCATCCTTCATGTACTCGGGCGCCGTTGGCCGAAAGCACTTCTATTATGCGTTCTCCAAACCTCTCATCCACATAGGACCGCAACAGCCTGCTCCTGACCACCAGGTCCACCGTCCATCCCGCTTTGAGCAGAGGGATTGCCAGTTCAAGCGCCACGAGTCCCCCGCCATAGATGACCACGCCACCGCCCCTTGCCAGGCCATCAGCAATAAGGGTATCCCTGACGGCCCTGTAGTCGTAGAAGGTATGAAAGGTCATGTAACCTGCCTTATCAAGGCCCTTAACCTTCCGAACCGCGGGTGATGAGCCTGTTGCTATGAGAAGGGAGTCATATCTCTCACTGCTCCCATCCTCGAAAAACACCTTCCTTTCCCCTGGAGAGATCTTTGTCAGCTCCTTTCCCAGGACAAGGGTACTCTTCATTCTTTCGAAAAAACTCCCATCTCTGAGCCACAGGTCCCTCTCCTTGATATTCCCGGACAGGAGGAATGGTAAGGCACTGGGAGAATAGGGCATCAATTCCTCCCTGGTCACCAATTTGACCTCGTCCTCCCGGTTTATGCTCCTGAGACCCTCCAGGGCATTGAGAGCGGCCGAACCGCAACCAATAATGAGATGTTTCCTCCCCATGCCTTTCCCTCTCAAGCACCCAGCAGGGCGAGCCAGGTTACTTCCTCGTAGGGCTCCCCCCTGGCGGCGTCCATGGTGATATCCACTGCCCGTTCGATCAGGGGGATGGTTATGTCATGACCGGCCAGGCCGCCGATGAAATCAGCCATGGGGATATCCAGACCGTACAAGGATGTCATCAGGTCCCTGTACAAGTGCCCTCCTCTCCATCCGAAGCACACACTTCGATCCAGAACACCTATGGCCTGTTTGTCTCTCAAGAGTGCAAACAGCCTTTCCCTCGGGAAGGGCCTGAAGGAGCGAATCTTGAGCAGTCCGACCCTGACTCCGGCTTCACGTTTGCGGTCAACAGCGACCCTTGCAGTCCCGATGTGGCTTCCAAGGCTCACCAGTGCGATCTGCGCGTCATCCATCCTGTACTCCTCCACCACTCCGCCATAACTCCTGCCGAATTTTTGATAGAACTCCCTGTCGAGTTCCTCAATCTTGTCTTTGGCCCTCTCGTAGGCAAGCTGCTGTCTCAGCCTGTATTCGGCCGGCTCTTCGTCCCTCACCGGCCGCCAGGACATGTACCTCGGTGGATCCAGGCCAAGTACCGGCCTCGCTTGACGCGGAAGAAATTCGTCTACCTGTTCCTGGAGGGGTATTTCTACGGGCTCCTGCAAGTAGGAGAGGTAGAAGCCGTCATAGCAAACGCTCACAGGAATTAGCACTTCAGGGTCCTCTGCCAGCCTGTAGGCCATGAGGATGGAATCCAGTATCTCCTGGCAATCCTCGACGTGGATATGTATCCACCCCGACTCTGTCACGCCCATGATATCCTGCTCACTTGCAGAAACCGTCGAAGGGGCGGGGTTTTCCCTGTTTGCATTGACCATCACCACAGGCTGTCGAAAATAGGCCGCCATCAGGTAAGTATCGTACATGAAGTTGAGCCCCATTGACGAGCTTGAAGTAAAGACCCTGGCGCCGGCGGCAGCAGCACCGATGACCGAGCCCATGGCAGAGATCTCCCCTTCCACTTCCAGGATCTCCGCATCCAGAAGGCCCTCTGCCTTGAACCTGGAGATCTTTTCGATCAACGACGTCTGGGGCGTGATCGGGTATATGGCAATAACGTCCGGTTTGGCCAGGAGAACTCCGTACGCGGCTGCGAGGTTGCCGTCACAGACTCTTACCTTTCCCTTCCCGGATCCCCTCATTTCTCATCCCTCTTGAACCATAAGGATTGCACTTGAAGGACATACCCTTGCGCACAGTCCGCAGCCCTTGCAAAACTTCAAATCCACGCTGAAATTTCCTTCCCTTTCGATCATGCTTCCTCCCGGACAGTACAGGTGGCACCAGCCGCACCGAGAACATTTACCCCTGTTGATGAGAGGACGCTTGTGTCTCCACGTGCCGGTAGGGGCACTGTATATCTTTTCTATGTCTGCAAAGGGTGCTTCATATCTCAATCTATATTTCATCCTCAACCTTCCTCTAGCGTGCTGCCTTTCTGTTGACACGCGGGAAAAGTGCTGAAAACTAGAACCTGATAATGCTTGTCTCCCTGAA
>JAFDIC010000502.1 GCA_019308525.1 Deltaproteobacteria bacterium | reverse complement strand
CCGCGAGCCATGTTAAAGAGAATGGCTCCGAAAAAGACGAGCATCAAGGCCTTCGCTAGGAAGACAGATCCGGGAAGCAGCAGACCCGTTATCAAAAATATACCGACGACAAGCTCTAACCAGGGCAGGACTATGGCCACAATATTGACTAAGAGGTCCGGCAGGATCTGGTAGTTGTACACAGCCTTTGCAAAGGCTTCTGGGTCATGGATCTTGTCCAAGCTCGCGTGGACGAAGACAGCGCCGAGAAACAGGCGACAGACCATGGAGAGATAGTGCTGCCAATCACGCCCCTTGCTGTTGTTCCCGACTGACACAATACCCTCTTTTATCCCAAAGATGAAAACCCAAGAAGGATACTTTCTTCCTTCCCCGAAATCTCCCCAAAGGCCCCTTCTGGACGCCAAACAACTATGTTCGATTGTTACCTGTTTTCAAGACCCCTCTTCCGTGGGCAGGCCCGCCTCCCGCCACTTGGTCCATCCATTCACCAGAATCCAGACATTCTGATAGCCCATGGAGATCAACTCCCGGGCCAGCTCCCCGCTTAGGGCGCACATTTCCCCGTCTCAATAGGTGATAATCCAGGCATCTTCCGGGACCTCTTCCTGGAGGACATTCAAATATCTCTCAAAGGACTGCCAGGGAATGTTCAAACCGCCCTTGATATGTCCTCGCTGGAAATCCTCTGGAGACCTGGCATCAATAAAAACCGCCAAGCCCTTCTCGTAGAGCTATCTTGCCTCAGCAAGGCTAATTGCCATGCTCTCGCCCGAATCAAGCCTGAGGGTCTCCTCAGGGGACCATCGGCCCTTGAGAGGCAAGCCAGCAGGCCTCGTCCAATTGACCAAGACCCCTAATATTGCCGCGGCCAAGATGAAAACCGCTACTTGGCCTGGTAATGAGTGGAGGCATTTCTTCATGGTCAGGTCCAAAATCATGGGGCCACCGGAACCGGCCTGATCCGATGGCATGTCCTTAAGCAGATCATGACCAGCAGGAGCATCACGTGCATCTGGATCAACACCCCGACCACCGTGGCCAAGGCCACTCCTGATGATAGACCGAAGAGCATCGTGCTCTTTGCAACAAAGGCCTTACAGGCCATTCTCATTACGGTTTGCAGGTCACGTGACAGACGCCAACAGGGGTCTCTACGGCGTACGGGAAATACTTGCGCTTGAACCAGAGGGCCACATTGACCAGACTTATGAGTACAGGCACCTCCACCAACGGCCCGATCACTGCAGCAAAGGCCTGGCCGGAGTCGATGCCAAAAACGGCCACCGCCACTGCGATGGCCAGTTCAAAGTTGTTCGAGGCTGCCGTGAAGCTCAAGGTGGTGGATTGTTCGTAGGTGGCGCCAACCTTCATGGACATATAGAAAGAGACAAAGAACATGATCACGAAATAGATACATAGGGGCACGGCTACCCGGACAACATCAAGCGGAAGCTCAACAATAAACTCACCCTTGAGAGAAAACATTACAAGGATGGTAAAGAGCAGTGCTATGAGCGTAATGGGGCTGATCTTAGGGATAAACCTGTTTTCATACCACTCGCGGCCCTTGGTCTTGAGACCTATCAGACGCGAGAGCACCCCCGCGATAAAGGGAATGCCCAGATAGATGAAGACGCTTTCAGCGATCTGTCCGATGGAAATGTTCACTACAGCGCCTTTCAGCCCCAGCCACTGGGGGATGACGGTAATGAAAATATAGGCATAGATGGAATAGAAGATCACCTGAAAGACAGAGTTGAACGCCACGAGCCCTGCGCAGTATTCCCGGTCCCCGGAAGCGAGATCGTTCCACACGATGACCATGGCTATACAGCGCGCCAATCCGATCATGATAAGCCCCACCATGTATTCATGGCGCCCGGAAAGGAAGGCAATAGCCAGCAGGAACATAAGGATGGGACCGACGACCCAGTTCTCTACCAAGGATAGGAAAAGGACCTTGAAATCGCGGAACACATACCCCATCTTTTCGTATCTCACCTTTGCAAGTGGCGGATACATCATAAGAATCAGGCCGATGGCGATGGGGATGTTGGTGGTTCCCACCTGAAAATAGTTGATGACCTGCCTGACACCGGGAAAGAGATACCCCCCACCGACCCCCACAAACATGGCAAGGAATATCCAGAGGGTCAAAAACCGATCAAGAAATGAAAGACGTTTGGTGACCGAATTTTCTGCGCTCATATGAAACCTCCATCACAGATTCTCTCACCATATTAATACATGATCCTCCGGACGAAGTTCGAGATAGGCCCTCTGCCAAGACGCCCTGAATACCCTTTGCATGGGCCCACAGAACCTTTAGGCGTCAAGTTGAAACTGGGCCATATAATTGTCCATCATTTGACACGCCTCTTCGCTCAGATCCGGGCAATCGTCTGCGCTTTTGGCACCTTGGGCTACCAGGGTTGCGAATACCGTGCAGGTAGGCTGTCCACACTGCCTGCAATTGGTCCTGGGAAGCAACTTCAAAATTTCGAAGATTTTGGGCCTTGGGGCGCCCTCATAACTGGGCTGAATCTCATGTCGCTTTTCCCAGGCCCCGTTGATCTCCCGCTTGAGCCACTCCAGGATCCTGTCCGCCTCCCCCTCATCTCTCAGGGCGTTGATCGCGATCTTCCTCGGATGGACCGTAATGATCTTTCCATGGGCCTTGAAAGTGACCGCAGGGGGCTCCTTGAGATACTCGAAGCCCCCCAGGACGCTGTTGAGGTACGGGAGCACCTCACCCACATCCCGCTCCAGATGCGCTATGCAGTGGAG
>JAFDIC010000501.1 GCA_019308525.1 Deltaproteobacteria bacterium | reverse complement strand
CCAAACCGCTTCCTGGCTTGGAAGACCCAGTAGAGATATCGGCGGCGGTCCCTGGCAAATTTCAGTAGAAATTCTTTCTTATGACATCGGTGGGTCAGGTGCCAAACATACCCGGGAATGTAATACCGATTGGCCCTAGGCATTTTTATAGCCCCCTTTCTTGAAAGGCCCATTTGGGTGGCAAAAATAGCATTCTAAGCCCCAAAAACAGGGCGGTTTTCCTGCAAATCCTTCACCATTTCAGTCAGTTGTCGAGGTCCGGCCGGCCATGAGGGACATCAGCCGCTCTTAACAACCATCTACACGAGGCAATAGCTATCTCTTGAAGAGGTTTTTGAATCGACTGACCAAAGTTGTTTCTTCCTTGGCAGACCGGGCCAGTCTTGCCATTTCAGAATCCAGGACAGTTACCGTTCCGGGAAGTTTATCAAAGCTATTTGGTTTAAACTCCATCATGAGATCCTCGATGTTGCGTGGGGAAAACCCCTCTTGATCCCCATAATATGCGATGACCCGGCTGAAATTGTCCGGGAATTTTTTCGCCACCCTCCGAAACGGCACATCGGAAATGGAGTCTGACTCCAGATAACCCAGAACAAGCTCCCTTGTCTCTTCCTTGCCAATGTGCCGCTCTGGATGTTGGAACACGTCAATAAAATGGCGGTACTGGATCAAGAACGAGAGACCTTCAACAGGATCGCACAGCATGCCCACATCTTGGCTGTTCAACACCGCCTCAGGAAGTCCCACGGTTATTGGACGATAAGGCCTTCCTGCTTTTCTCTCGTATGCGGTGGCAAAGGGCAAGCCGGTCTCCGGCTCCTTCTTCTGGAAAACCAGATAGTCAAAAAACCTTTGATATTCATTCAATATCTCCCTCCCCGTCCCAAAGACTTCATCAGATCCAAAGCAGTCCACGAAATCCTCATATTGTCTTCGAACCGATTCGCGGCTCTTCTTCAGCTTTTCTTCATTGTCCTTGAATGCCTGGGCCGGATATCTCATCTGAATATCAATGGCTGTCTCGTAAATCTTGGCCCGTTGGGCCTCACTCCCATCAGATTTGACGATGTTTGCGCTTCCTGAAAAGATATGAAAGCCTTTTGCCGGAACAATCCTTGCGGAGAGAAAATCACCAGCTTTCAGATCAAAATTGGTCATTGAAGCGGTGGGAAACACGTAATATTCCCGTTCATTGATCAGGTTTTTCATTAGAAAAGCGTTATTTTTCCTCCCTGTCACCTCAAACAACCCCTCAATAGGGCTCCCCCACCCCAAGACCAACCGGCGTACATCATCACTCATGAAATCGCTGTAATATTCCACAAACCTTGTGGCCACTGTCTCGCCCTTTTCCAGTTCGTATTCCAGGACGAACCAGTCCTGGAATGTCACCCATTCATGCTCTGAATCGGGTCGCTCTGGTTTGCCAAATCGCTTGACCAGTGCTTCCTCAAAATCTTCTCTGAACTCTGGGCGTTGTGAAAACGCGATCAAAGCGGCTTTGATATCCCCCATTCTTATCAATGTCTCTTTTGGGAGGCCGTCTCTTCCCGCATCAAGGTCTGCCCTAAGGATTTGCGGATAAAAGTGCTCTTCGACGAAAACGTCCAGATCCTCTTCATCCAGCATCAAGAGAGGTTTCCCATCCTCCCCAAAAAGCTCAACATCAACACCTGATTCATCTACAGGCTCAAGAAGCCTGAGCCAGATCTTGTATTCGCTGGGAAGTTTGAAGCGCCATTTTTTGGCCCATGCTATACCTCCGTAAATAATGGTACTGGCACGAGAAAGGTCACAAGGGATCAGAGAAGTTTCCCTTTGAGCCGCTCTCGATTTTATTTCCTCGATGTCGAGTCTGGCAAGGCCATAGTTTCCCCAGACATCTTTGAGGCCTACTCCTGCTAAGTCCACAACAAAACAGGCGAGAACAAGGCCGGTTGGGGCCTCTCTGATGACAAAAACGCTGGCAATCCTTCCCTCCTCCCAGCCCTCGTTTATCAGGCACGAGAAAAGGGGATAGTGATGGTTCAGCGCTTCACGCAGAGCGGGATCTTTTCGGAGCAGGCTAGGTAATGATTGTTTCTTGGCCCTTTGGCGCTTGCGGATTTCCTTTCGCTTTTTGGCGCGTCTCTCTTTCTTACTCTTTAATGCCATTTACAGCCCTCACCTTTCCAAAATCCCTCTCTTCCCCCCAATCACCTCACGCCCCTTCGCCTTGACCCCAGGCCTCTCCTTCCCCCCTTGTCCCTTACCAGGAGAGGGATGTGATTTGAAGTCACCATGTAATTCAGCACCCTCAGACCAAACCGCCTCCTGGCTTGGAAGGCCCAGTAGAGATATCGGCGGCGGTCCCTGGCAAATTTCAGCAGAAATTCTTTCTTATGACATCGGTGGGTCAGGTGCAAAACATACCCGCCCGGAAATGTAATACCGATTCGCCCCAGGCATTTCTATAGCCTCCTTTCTTAAAAGGCCCATTTGGGTGGTAAAAATAGCATTCTAAGCCCCAAAAACAGGGTAGTTTTCCTGCAAATGCTTCACCCTTTCAGTCAGTTGTCGAAGTCCGACCGACCATTAAGTGTCTCTGAGAAAAGGTAAAGCACTTTTTCGCTTCTCAGACATAGACTATTGACTCCATCACATACGGCTTTACGAAGGGCTTCAATGCGTCTTCAGTAACAAGATCCACCTTTGCAGCAAGTTTCTCTGAAAGATAATTCTCTAGCTCGACAAATCTGAAAAAGCCGATGGGCCTTTCGAACTTGACGAGCAGGTCAATATCGCTGGCCTCT
>JAFDIC010000052.1 GCA_019308525.1 Deltaproteobacteria bacterium | reverse complement strand
GTCGCAAGCTGGCCAGGTTCATTTTCAGCAGACCCGGGCCAGCGGCCAGGGCACCGGACAGGGCCACAAGCAGTCCGGTTCCTCGCACGAAATCCAGATGGAAGGGGAAAAACCCGCTGATGATAGGCACGAACAGCACCCCGCCGCCCACGCCACCGAGCACGGCGAACACTCCCATCAAAAATGTCACGCCCAGCAAAACCAGGGGCCAGAACCACCACGTACGGGCGGATGCCGCCCCGGCGCTAGTAACCGGCTCAGTCGCCCCGACCGGCAACGCGGCCCCCATTACCGTAATAGCAATGAAAAAGGCCAAAATCCATTTCATGCCGTCATTTTGCATGCATTTACCTCCCTGATCCGTGTGAACATCTCAATTCCGAACGGGTCCTTGTCCAAATCATTGATGAACTGCCCCGCAGCAACCTGAAGAGTATCAAGAGGCATGTTGTGCTTCAGAAACGCCCGCACCATAGGCAAGAAACGCAATGGAGTCAAGGCATTTTTGGCTTGATTTGGGGATCAGGTCTTGCATTATTAGACTCTCAACACGGCTTCCATATTTCTCGCTCCGGGTGAATGCCCTGTGTTCGCCACAATAATCTCATTCTTACAAGAATCTTGGACAGTGATGGGGAAACATGCAACTGTCGGCTCTGACATCTCATTCCGCATTACTATGAGCTGCCCCAGCAAGGCATTGCCATCCATCTCTGGGAGATCCAAAGGGTTGTGGCACTATGCTAGCCCGCCTTCTTTTCGATGCACGGCCGCCTTGATCATACATCGTGGGACCGTCATCATGTTATATACTTTCTTTACACGGCAGAGATCATGGTTGCCCCACTCCAAAACTGCCCCCTTCACCCTAAGGGACCGGTGCACAGTTGACACGTGACGCCCTAACAAATAAGATGGCGGCACAAGAATTTGAACGGAGGAGAGCTTATGCCACCGACCATCTTCCCCACAGGAGTCACCATCTATGATCCGGGAAAGGCCCATAACTGTTATGTGCTCTTTGACGGCAGGGACGGGCGCTCTTACCTGATCGACATGAACGGCAACGAGGTAAACACATGGCCCTACACGGGATTCCCCACTGAGATGATCGATCCTGCCTTCAATAACGATAACAGGGGGCACGTGATATGCCAGAAGGAACCAGAGATCTTCTCCAACGAAACCCTTCTTATTGTGGACTGGGAAGGGAACATAGTGTGGGAGTGGGGCAAAAAGGCGCCCGGAGGCAAGGCCAGGCAAAACCATGACCAGGCCCCCTTACCCAACGGCAACGTCCTGGTTCTGGCCAAGCGGGAAACCTATCTGCCGGAGGTACCCGAGGGGCCTGTTGACGACCAGGCCATATACGAGGTGAACAGGGAAGGGGACATCCTCTGGACATGGATCTCTTCGGAACACATAGAAGAGCTGGGCTTCACCGGGCAAAGGAAGGACCTGCTTTTCAGCAAGCAGATGCGGCCCCGCTCAAGCATCTTTGTCATAAATGACATGCAGCCCCTTGGGCCGAACAGGTGGTATGATCAGGGGGACGACAGGTTTCGCCCGGACAACATAATGATCGATTCCAGGGAGGGATGTTTCATCGCCATAATTGAAAAAGAGACGGGAAAGATAGTATGGCGGATAGGCCCTGACTACCCGGCGGCCTACGACCATTCCCTGAAATCCTTTTCCGGGCAATGCCCCCGGCCCATTGACGCCATCTCCGGACAGCATGATGCACATATGATACCGCAAGGACTCCCGGGGGAAGGTAACGTCATGGTCTTTGACAACCAGGGTGCCGCCGGCTTCCCCCCCATTTACCTCAATATGTTTCCCGGCTCCCGCGTCCTTGAAATCCATCCCCTGACAGAGGAGATCCTGTGGCAATACGATGCCTCTTGCAGCGGGAGACCCTTCTGGACCTTTTACAGTTCATTCATCAGCAGCGCCAGGAGGCTTCCCAACGGAAACACGCTCATATGCGAGGGCATGAACGGCCGCATCTTCCAGGTGACACCGGGAGGAGAAATCGTGTGGGAGTTTGTCAACCCCCATTTCGGAATGTGGGCGGATCACGACGTGGAGAGCGGCGGAAACCTGAGCAATTGGGTCTTCAGGGCGCAACCCATCCCCTATGAGTGGGTGCCGGAGGGAACGCCCCGGTCCCATGAACCTGTGATCCCCCCTGACATCCCAAAGTTCAGGGTCTAAGGCAGTAAACATACTGGCCCGGAAGATCAGGCTTTGGTTTTCTCCAGACGGGTTTTGCTTTGCTGGTACTTCATTGTTCCATGCAAGACTATCAGAAGGCAGGTCAAGAGGTCAGAACTTCTTCCCTGTAGAAGTCCCGGATTGTCTTTCCACCCGACCTTTCACAGTTCTCTATCCACCTCTTTACGCGATCCTTGCCGTAGGCCTCTTCCCAGGCCCTGACGATAGTCTCGACAGGTATGTCATGATAGGTAGGATGGTACCTGACGTATTGCATAAAGAGCTTTTTTTCTTGACTGTATTCGTGGAAAAGGGAATCTTCCCGGCCGTTAAACTCCAGGGGCAAGACTCCGTGTTTCTTGCAGAGTTCAACGTTGAAGGCCGGCGTTGCCTTCACCCATTTCCCTTCAAGGTAAAACTCCACGAATCCATGATAGACGAAGATGTCTGATCCCAGGTGCTCTATGAGTTGCCTTGTGGCAAGGTGGTTGCGCACATCAGCAAAACCTACCCTGCCAGGTATCCCGCATGCCCTGCCCAGGGCACAAAGCAGAGAGGCCTTGCACACACAGTAACCCCTGCCGCTTCTCAAGACGTTGCTTGACCGGTAGTGCTCAGGGAGATAAAACGGATAATAGGGATCATACCAGATCCCGTCACGGACCGCGTAATACAGCCTCACGGCCTTATCAACCGGGTCCTCGCTCCCACCTCCAACCACATCATGGGCAAAATCCATTATCCCTTCGTGATCACTATCAATAATGGAGGTGGGACGCAGATAGGTTTCAAAATCCATTACATTTTCCTCATACCATGTTCTGTTTCGGCCTATCCTATATGCCGGGGGCTTGTATATCAAGGGGCTCAAGGAGATCCTGGACTTCAAATTTCAAGTCTTCTGTGTTCCCGGGCCTGCTCTTCTCAAGGGTTTTGGGATGACAATCCTCTTGGCGACCTGTCGAAACACACCCTGGCGCACAAAATATTGTGCACCATGCCCGGCACCTCAAGAAATACCCTCCGATCCAGCTCGTCGTAAAAGATATCCCGTCCTTCCTTCCCCCGGGAGAGAACATGGTAATATGCACCATGGTACTGGATTCTCCAGGGTCTCGCCACCTCCTCTATCCCGCCATTGGACTAATCCATGAACTACCCTACCGGAATCAATTCACAATTCAAGACGTAATCCCCACTTCTCCTAACCGCATGGCAGAGCCTGGGACCATGAGCTAAGCTGATGGTTTGTGGCTAATCAATAGACCACCTTGTATATCAAGAACAGCTCCCATACGACTATTGATGCGAATACGGCAATGACAACAGGAAACAGGCAGTTCATGGTAATATTGATTTTCCTGACAGACACATTACCGCACATCAAAAGAATAAAAACCGAGAAACTCGTCAAGAGATATTTGACGCTCATAAATACTAAAGGATGGGAATCAAGATAGTATGCCATCAGGGGGTTTAGTTCGGTAGCGCCGTAATCTACCAAACACAGGGTTAGAAGTGCATCGATAACACTTAATAGAAGGATGGATACAATACAGACGAATAGTGTCGAGCTGTAGCGATCCAAATAGAGAATCTTATGCCTGTCTTCTTGACGGCGTATGGTTTTCCGCCTGCCATAGACAAAAAGGCTTTTGATTTTGAATTGTTTGGGGTTTCGCCGATCCTTGAGGGATCTTCTCTCGTAACATCCCAATCTTGTTTCTCTTTCAGTCACTTTGATCAAACTCGTGAGATCTCCGGACCAGACCGCGCCCCGAAAAAGGGTTGCCAAAAACGGATAGCACCAAATCCTTTTGCCTTCTCCAATGGCTTCCGCAAAAACCGTGCCTAGTGCATTTCCCGATATTGCGAATCAGAAATCCAATTATTACGGATCGTTAAGCAGCGACAAGCGTAAGTCAGTGGTGAAAAAAAATGTCACATGTGGGGAATTTCTTTCACATATTTGGGAAATTCTTTGCAGTCTATAGGGGATCACCCATATTCGGGCTTTACGGGCGTTTCATTTTTCGGTAAAATTTTTCAAAATGTTTCAGCACATCGACTACTAGTTTCCGCACGGGGTTGAACGAAAATGTAGAGGCCAAAATGGGCGTTCTGCCGGAGACAAAAGAATCTTTCTCCATCTGCTTTGTCCTGGACGGGCTTCTTGACGAGCTCCCGTTTGGCATCGTCGTCCTGGACTTGGAGAGAAGAATCGTCTTTCTCAATCGCGCTATGGAGGCACTCACGGGCTTCTCCCGGGATGAGGCCGCAGGCACTCCCTGTTCACATATCCTGCGTACCAGGGCCTGTATTCAAGGATGTCCTGTGCGTGGATCAGGAGATGAATACGAATCCCGGTGTGTGGAGAGTGACATGATCAATCGGGACCGCCAACTCATTCCGATCCGGATGACCGTTGCGCCATTGCGAGGGGCAGAAGGGGTGATCACCGGCTACGTAGAGAGCGTGGAAGACTTACGCCCCCTCAAGGAATTGGCGCAAAAGAAAGGCCAAGCCTACAGCTTCGGACAGATCATCGGTAGAAGCCCCAAGATGGAGAAGATCTTTCATCTCCTCCCCCTTCTCGCCCAGACCGACTCCTCGGTCCTTATCACCGGAGAAACGGGCACGGGCAAGGACCTGGTAGCGGAAGAGCTACATCGCTCTTCCGATAGGGCCAAGGGACCCTTTGTAAAAGTCAATTGCGGGGCACTGCCTGAGACCCTGTTGGAGTCTGAGCTCTTTGGACACCAGAAAGGGGCATTTACCGGGGCGACAGAGAGCAGACCCGGGCGATTTCGGATGGCACACAATGGAACCCTATATCTCACGGAGATTGGTGATCTGCCACTGGCGCTCCAGGTAAAGCTGCTCACCTTTCTGGATGATAGGATCGTATGTCCACTCGGCAGCACAAGGGGTTTCCGGGCCAATGTTAGGGTGATTGCGGCCACGAACCGCAACCTGGAGCGGATGGTTAGAGAGGGAAAGTTCAGGGAAGATCTCCTTTTCAGACTCAACGTGGTCAGGGTCCACCTGCCCCCGTTGCGGGAGCGGGGAGAAGATGTGCGACTGCTCCTGGACCATTTCTTGAATGCCTTTGCGGCCCAATTTGGGAAAAAGATCAAGGGATTCTCCAGCAAGTCTCTTCAGTTCCTCACGGGTTACTCTTATCCTGGCAACGTACGGGAATTGAAAAATGTGGTTGAGTACGCGGTAAACATTTGCCAGGGCACCGTAATTCTGCCGAGACACCTCCCGGCCTACTTAACAGAGGCAACACCCCCTTGTGCACCACCTTCAGTTGGTGAAGAAATGGATTCGATCCCCCTTGTTTCCCT
The DNA here is from genome assembly GCA_019308525.1 of Deltaproteobacteria bacterium. The sequence goes on along the minus strand of JAFDIC010000052.1, from coordinate 8,716 downwards.
TCTAGGCGAAGGAGGGGGAGAGGACTCAGGACAGACGTGGGCGTCAATGGAGAAGAGGATGATCATGGATGCCCTGCTCAAGGCTAGGGGCCGGCGCAGCAAGGCTGCTTCCCTCCTGGGCTGGGGGAGAAGCACGCTCTGGAGAAAAATGAAACAACATGGGATTGATTGACATAGGATGGAGGCATGTCTCGGCCCAAGGATGAGCCTGCCGGAATCTTGGAGAAACAGGATAAGTAACATATGACCAAGAAACTCCTCATTCCCCTATACGGCAACGATGTGGCGCCCCGATTCGACCTGGCAACAGAGGTGCTCATCGTCTCCTTGAATGAAAACAGAGATAGGCTCCATGAGAAGACGGTGGTCCTCCCCCAGGCCTCTGCGGAACAGCTCTGCCACCTGATATTGACGGAGGAGGCCCGGGTGGTCATCTGCGGTGGAATTGAGGAGGAGTACTACCAATTCTTGAGGTGGAAGCGGGTGGAAATCCTGGACTCAGTGATCGGCCCCTATGAAGCGGCCCTGGAGCGGTTTTGCAAAGGGTCGCTCCGTTCAGGCGAGATCCTCTACAAGCAGGGAGGAAGAGGCTCTTGAAAGTGCTGGTAGTAGACGACGAGGAAGAATTCCTCCTGACCCTGACCCAAAGACTCAGGTTGAGGGGAATTGAGACGCAGACGGCCCTTGACGGGGAGGAGGGTTTGCGGCTCTTAGAGATGGACCAGCCCGACGTAGTAATACTGGATGTGCTCATGCCGGGTCTGGGAGGACTGGAGGTTCTTCAGAGAATCAAGTTACTGGAGCCGGGAGTTCCTGTTATCCTGTTGACAGGGAAGGGAACCAGCAAAGAAGGCATCGAGGGGATGCGTCTTGGAGCCTTTGATTACTTGATGAAACCGGTGGACGTTGATGAACTGATCCAAAAAATAAGGGAAGCAATAATGCCCCATAATGTTTCATTTTGACCTCTCTGGGTGTTTCAATACGTCTTAATATGCCCACCCTATCCATGCCTCATCGCAACCAATTGGATTTACAGTTAAAATTTTTCGGCACGGGTCTTGCTCTACCAAGGGGTTACCTGGGTAAAGGAGGAGATCATGAATTGGTTCGAAAAGCTCCAGAAGACCTTTGTGGCAATCACCTTTGCCGAAGCGGGGGAATTTGATGCGGCCTCACGCATCATGGCCGGGGAGACGATCTCCAGGCGGTCCGAAAGACTCGACAGTTTCTTGGAGGCGGTGGGACTGAAGGGCGTGCGGGTCTTCTATGTGGTGGCCAGGGTCTGACCCTGAAAGATCATATGGTCGGATGAATGGAGGATGTCACTTTACTGATTATCGAAACAGAAAATCTCTTGCGCCGGAGCCTGTGTGAACGTCTGCGGCTCCAGGCCTGCAAAATCTTGGTGGCGGAAACCCCGAGCGAGGCAAAGAGGATCCTCGGCAGATGCAATGTGGATGTCGTCCTTCTCGGGCTCAGGGGGCCGGGGCGACAAGCCATGGACCTTCTCAGAAGGATCAAAAAGACCCGGCCCCTTGCAGAGGTCATTCTGTTGAACGGGTCCCAAGATCTCTCCCTCTCCATAGAGGGCATGAAGCTTGGAGCTTTCGACGATTTCCTTCTACCCCTCAACCTGGATTCCCTGGTTGAGCGCATTCGGGAGGCATGCCTGCAAAAGAGGGCGAAGGAAAAGGCAAGAAAATCACTTCCCCGGAGCTTTCAAAAGATGATGGTGGCCACGACATTTGCGGAGGCAGGCGAACCTGAAACCGCCTTGGAGTTCATCGCAGAAAAGAGGTCATCTCCGTCATCTCCCGGGAAAAACGGGAAAAAGAGGAAGGGGAAAGCAGCAAGAAAAGGACCCGTTCTTGACCCCGCATAGTGTGCTCGAAAAGAGTTTCCGGTCAGAGTGAAATATTATACTTAGGGAGAAGCAAAGAAATGAGAGAAATCAAGGTCCTACTGGTAGATGACGAAGAGGAGTTCGTTAAGGCCCTGTCCGAGCGAATTCAGATGCGGGATCTCGGCTCAGACGTAGCCCTGAACGGGGAGCAGGCCCTCAAAATCGTAAACGATCAGGTTCCTGATGTTATGGTCTTGGACTTGAGGATGCCGGGTATCGACGGCATAGAGGTGCTGCGCCGAGTGAGGGAGGCCTATCCCAGTGTCCAGGTTATCATCCTCACGGGTCACGGCACAGAAAGGGACGAGAAGGAGGCGCGTCGGCTTGGGGCCTTTGAGTATCTTCAAAAGCCGGTGGATATCGAGAAACTTGTCAGTACCATCAAGCGGGCTTACAAAAGCAAGGTGGAAGGCCCCATGGCGGCGGCCGCCTTTGCGGAAGCGGGGGAGTTTGAAACCGCAAGAGAAATCCTGGACCGCGAAGAGGAAGAATAGCAGGGTAAGCTCAGGCCCCGGAGAGCCTATTTCCTTGAGTAGATCCGCCTATGTCAGTTTTAGAATACCTGAAACCACAGTTTTGGCACCACCCGGAAGTGGGGGCAGGCAAGCGCCTTTTCAACTTTCGCCGTATATGGGTGATGACCGTCATCCTCACGACGGTTGTAGTCCTTGCCCCTCTGCTCTTTATGGGCCTTGTTGATTACCGGTTGTCCAAGAAGGCCATAGAGTCGGAGATCCTCTTTCGCACCGCCAGACTCGTCTCCAATACGGGACGAACAATCACTTATTTCCTCGCCGAGCGGAGAGCTGCACTCAGCTTCGTCGTCCATGAGAATTCCTTTGAGGAGCTGATTGACCATGCGAGACTCGCCTCGATCCTGGAAAACTTGAAGAAGGCCTTCGGTGGTTTCGTGGATCTCGGAGTCATAGATCCCCTGGGCAACCAGAGATCCTATGTCGGGCCCTATGATCTGGAGGGGAAAGACTACGGCGGCCAGGAATGGTACAGGGAGGTGTTAAGCAGGGGTGTTTACCTCAGCGAAGTGTTTCTGGGATACCGGGCTATTCCCCACCTGGTCATTTCCGTTAAGAGGAAATTGCCGAACGGGCTATTCTATGTGGTCCGGGCGACGCTGGACACAGAGAAATTCAATGAGTTGCTCTCTGGCCTGGAGATGGCCGGCAAGGGTGATGCCTTTCTGATAAACCGTCAGGGAATACTCCAGACCCCCTCCCTTTATCACGGCGGGGTCCTGGAAAGGCTTTCCGTCCCGGTCCCGGAGTACTCCCCGAGGACCCGTGTGTACCAAACCACCAGTCCAAAAGGGGCCCTCCTCATCGTGGGTTACCGCTACATCCCGAATTCGCCTTTCATCCTCATGGTGATCAAGCAAAAAAAAGACCTGATGAGGCCTTGGCAGAAGACCCTGATACAGCTTACCTGGTTCCTGGGCGCCAGCATATTTGCCATCCTGGTTCTGATCCTGGGTGGAACCACCTATCTGGTAAACAGGATATACCTGGCGGACCAGAGGCGCCTCATGGCCCTGCACGAGGTCGAGTACGCCAGCAAGATGGCCTCAATCGGGCGATTGGCGGCCGGGGTGGCCCATGAGATCAACAACCCCCTCGCGATCATCAATGAAAAGGCCGGACTGTTGAAAGACCTCCTTGAGCTTGAAAAGGGACAGTTCAAAGCAGAGAAACTAATGGGGCTGGTGGACTCGATTCTCGAGGCCGTTGACAGGTGCGGGAGAATCACCAAGCGACTGCTCAGCTTTGCGCGCCATATGGAGGTGAGCATTGAAAACGTCAATCTGGGACAACTCATCCATGAGGTACTGGGCTTCTTGATGAAGGAGGCGGAATACAGGTCCATTCATGTCTCGGTAGAGGTACCCCCGCACCTACCTGAGATCAAGAGCGACCGAGGCAAGCTCCAGGAGATCTTCCTCAACCTGTTCAACAACGCTTTCACAGCCATGAGCGACGGCGGGCATCTGGATGTGAAGGTGAGTCCTCTGCGGGACGGATTCATTTCAGTTACCGTTGCTGATGACGGGTGCGGCATTCCGGAGCAAGACCTCAAGCACATCTTTGAGCCTTTCTTCTCAACCAGGACTAAGCGTGGAGGGACGGGCCTCGGCCTTTCCATTACATACGGTCTTGTGCAGGAGATCGGTGGGAAGATCAGCGTGGATAGCGAAGTTGGAAAGGGGACGACCTTTACCGTCATCTTGCCCAGTCGGATGAAAGAGAAACGGAAGGAAAACCATGCGAGTACTCCTGGTTGACGATGAGAAGGAGCTGGTCTCTACCCTGGCGGAACGCCTGTCCCTTCGAGGGATAGGGGCAGATTGGGCCGTGAGCGGAGAGGAGGCCCTGCGGCTGGCTGAACGCGGGACCTATGATGTGGCGGTCATAGACGTGAAGATGCCCAGGATTAGCGGAATCGAGCTGGAGAAGATGTTGAAGAAGAAATTTCCCAAAATGAAGTTCATCTTCATGACCGGGCACGGCTCTGAAAACGACTACAGGATGGGCTCCGCAGAGGCAGGAGCCAAGTATTACCTCGTAAAACCGGTGGATATCCAGGTCCTGATCCAAAAGATGAAGCAGGTCCTGGAGGAGCAAGGAGGTTAGATTGGAATACAAGTGGGACATTCTTTGTCATGAAGGCTTAAGATTTTTCGGACAGGCGACTGCATCCATCTCTCATGAACTAAGGAACGCATTGGCGATTGTCAACGAATCCGCAGGGCTGTTGAGCGACTTTTGTGAGATGGCCGAGGAAGGACGGCCACTGGAACGTGAACGCCTTGAGTCTCTGGCCCAGAAGATCACTGCGCAAATACGCAGGGCGGATGGGATTGTCAAGGACTTGAATCTGCTTGCCCACAGCGTTGACGAGCAGGTGAAGCAAGTGGAACTGGGCGCGATCCTGAAGCTCATGGTCGCCCTCAGCCGCAGATCAGCCTCTATGCGTAGCATAGGACTGGAATTCTTGCCTCCTCCGCGCCCTCTAATGATCAAGACAAATCCTTTTCTCTTGAAGAATCTTATCTGGCTTTGCCTCGGTTTTGCCATGGACGTTGCCGGAGATGGCAGGCAGGTCGAGCTTACGGGCCAAGAGACACAGGGAGGCGCCCAGGTGAAGATGACTCGCCTCCAAGGTCTGGGAAAAATTCCTCCCAAGGGCTTTCCAGGCAAAGGAGAGAAGGCCATACTCAGCGCCCTGGGTGCTGACTTGAACGCTGACACGGAGGCAGGAGAGCTTGTGATCATCCTCCCTAAAGAGAACATCCCCTGAACCAGCCGGTTGAGGGGATTTCCAAGGAAGCGAGACCACCCTGAAGGAGGCCAGAACATGAGAATCCGTGTACTGCTTGTTGATGACGAGAAGGAATTTCTCGATGCCCTGTCCGAACGCTTGATCATTCGCGGGTATAATGTGACCACCGCCCAGAGCGGCGAGGAAGCCCTGGAAAAGATCGAGCACTACAATTTTGACGTTGCCATCCTGGATGTTCTCATGCCCGGCATGGATGGAGTGGCCACCTTGCGCGAGATAAAGAAAATAAAGCCCCTCACCGAGGCAATTATGCTTACAGGGCATGGGACCGTGGAGACCGCCATCGAAGGGATGAAGCTAGGCGCTTATGATTATCTCATGAAACCTTGCAGCACCGGGGATCTTGTCACCAAGATCGAGAAGGCTTACGAGAGAAAGGCCGAGCACGAAGAGCGAATCCGGGAGGCAAAAGTGAAACAGATCATATCTTCGCCCCGCTCTGTGCTCAAGGAGGAATAAGGATCAGTGGATGCTCACATCCTCGATAATATGCCTTGCGGCCGGATCCAAATATGCACGAAATTCAAGAGGCAACCGCTTGACCTTTACGTAGGTTGAATTTCGTTTAGATCAGATCAACCCTCAGCGGTTGATTTTTTGTGCAACGCTTTGTGAATATTTGCACGAACCCCTGCTGGGATAAACAATGCTCCCGCTGATACCATCTGGGGGTCTCACATGAAGGAGGGCTTTTGGCATGGGCCATGAAATGACGCACCATACTGGTGGTGGCAGTGTATTGTCCGATAGAATGCTGTGGCTGGGTGCGGGTGTAGCTGTTTTTGTCTTGATAGGCTTTGTCCTGCCAATACCGGACTCTGTAGTCCGGGTGGTGGAAGAATACGGCTTTGCTGAAAAGATGAATGGCTGGGGCGTGGCCCACAGCACGGCGCAAGCGGCCCGCAAGACAATGATCGTGTTAGGCATCATACCCATGGCCGTCATCTTTTTTGCCACCGAGGCCATCCCCATCGGCCTTACAGGCATACTGATGCCCATCCTGGCATATTTCCTTCACTTGCTTCCCCGTGGGATGATCGGGAAAACATTCGCTGGAGACGCCCCCATGTTCCTATTGGGCGTGCTGGCCATGGGTGTGGCGGTAGTGAACGTGGGCCTTCATAAGAGGCTTGCCAGCTGGTTATTGGGCTGGACCAGGGGCTTTCTGGTCCCGGTCTTCGTCCTGTCCATAAGTATGGGCATAGTGGGATCATTCATCTCGGCCCATGCCATGTGCGCGTTCATGACCCCGGTGATGGCAGCGGTCTATTTCGGCGCAGTCTCGGCCAATAGCAGGGGCGGCAGGGTAGAGCATGATCCGGCGCTGGCGAAATTCTTGCTGTTCACCCTCTGCTATGCCCTCAACGTGGGTGGGGTTGGATCGCCCGCGGCAGGCGGCCGTAACGTGATTATGATGGGCTTTTGGAGCGAATACAATGTCCCCATGGATTTTTTCACATGGATGAAATACGGGATGCCCATGGTTCCTGTCCTCGGCATTATTGTGGCGGTTTACATGCTGGCCCTTTTCGGAAAAAAGATCAGGACAAAGGACCTGACCCCGGGCCTCGTTGCCATCAAGGAAGAAACCGCCAGGATGGGCAAGATGACCTACCCGGAATACATCACCTTCGGAATGCTCTTGCTCATCCTCCTGCTTTGGATTGTGGGCGGAGAGGAACTGGGACTCGGGGGTCCTTCCCTCCTGGCGCTTCTCATCCCTGTCCTGTTCAGGACCACTGAGTGGAGAAAGATCCTTGCAGGCATCTCCTGGGATGCCTGGTTTATGTATTGTGGGGCATTGACACTTGGTGCACTCCTGAAGGAGAGTGGAGCAGCCCTGTGGCTGGCACAAACCTTCCTGAAAATCCTCGGGCTCGTGGGAATGAGCCAGGGTCTCGGCCTCTGGATAGGGCTGTCCGGGCTCTCTGGACTGATGACGAACTTCATGTCTGACGCTGGCACCACCGCCCTGCTGGGGCCCATCGTAATCCCAATGGGCATAATGACCGGCGTGGAAGGAGAGCCCTGGGCCGTGGGGATGGCCGTTGCCTTCGCAACTTCCTTTGCCCACTTCCTGATAGTGGGTACACCTAATAACGCCATTGTTTACGGGCTTGGGATTTACCCGGATACTGGGGAAAAGATGATCCACCCCATGGATTTCCTAAAATATGGATTCATCCTCTGGGTCCTGTCCCTTGTTGTGGTCTGGGTCCTCGGATTCCTGGTCATATACAATGTGGTAGGGTTCCCTCAAGGGATCCTGGAGGCGGCGAGGGCCGTAATGGAAAAGGGAATCTAGACAGGACCAAGAAGTAAGAATCCGGGTCCAAAGTGCCCGGTTTTGCTCTAAGCCCAGAGGGCATGATTTGTTGTTCTCGCGTTGGCAAAATCCGAAATCCGAATCTCGAAATTCGAAACAAAATCATAATCGCTACGCCCATTGTCCGGATCATTTGAATTTTGGTCATTAAGTATTGTTTCGAATTTCGGATTTCGTGCTTCGGATTCAAAGCCTTTTCATTTCTTAAGGCGGAGCCAATGATCTCTGACCCGGCCCTGAGGACCAGGTTTCCCTGTTAGAATGAACGGGGAGATCTCCACCTGTCTTGTACCGAGCTTATTCCCGGCCCTCCGGCAGCTATTTACCTGCGGTAGCGTCCCATCAATTGTCCCTGGGCAAGCACGTGGCCTCTCATTGCCTCTAGAAGTTGGGACTTGGTAATCCCCGGGGCAAGGTCTGTCATCGTGTCAAGGGCGTAAACCTTGAAATAGTAGCGGTGGGTGCCACTCGGAGGGCAGGGTCCGCCATAGCCAAAACGACGAAAGTCGTTTTTGCCGTGCTTTGCCCCGTTTTCCAGCACCCTGCTGGAAGGCACCCCTTCGGGTAATTCCGTAACACTTGGAGGGAGATTGAAAAGCACCCAGTGAACCCAGGTACCCATGGGGGCGTCAGGATCGTCACAAATCAGGGCCAGGCTTTTGGCCTTTGCTGGAATGTTTTCCCATTTCAAGGGGGGAGAGAGATCCCGGCCGTCACACGTATATTTCCTGGGTATTATCCCTCCATTGACAAAGGCACTGCTGGAAATCTCAATGATATTATCCTGTGTCGAAATATCAGGCTTGGACTGCGCCATACCCCATGCGGGGGTCAGCAGGCTTACGATCACCCACAGAATAACTATTTGCTTGCCCATTTCAGACCTCCTTTTCCCTCTGAGAGCCGTGGGGTACATCAAGTTGTTGCATTCCCATCAAACCTTGATTGCCCATCTCTCACTCCCCTTCGCCCTCCCGATTGCTCTAAGGGGGATTATTCAAGCCCTGACTTTGCCTGCAAGTGGCTCCAACCAGTCATACAATCTTGAGGTCATCAAGGGGAGAAAACCGCAATGGCCCGCTCCCTGGGTCTCTCTTGCTGCGACCGGGCCTCGTCACGGCCAAAGGGGAAGG